>DAOWGJ010000207.1 GCA_030637505.1 Holophagae bacterium | reverse complement strand
TGGCGGCGAGACCTGGTCGACGGCCATCCGGATCAACACTGATGATCGCAATGCCTGGCAGTGGTTCGGTACGATGTCGGTCGCCCCCAACGGCCGGATTGACGTCGTTTGGATCGAGAGCCTGACGGGGGCCGTTCCCAATCTGGGCGAGATCTACTACAGCTCCTCGTTGGACGGCGGCTTCACCTGGGCCGATGCCGTGGTGGTCACGCCGCACTTCGACAGCCATGTAGGCCTTCCCCAGCAGAACAAAATGGGTGACTATTTCCACATGCGATCCGACCTGGTCGGCGCCGATTTGGCCTATGCCGCGACCTTCAACGACGAGCAGGATGTCTTCTTTCTCCGCATCGGCGACAGGGACTGCAACGGTAACGGGATCGGCGACACCGAGGATCTCACCACGGGAGACCTCGAGGACTGTGACGGCAACGAGATCCCCGACCTCTGCGAGGTGGCGGCGCGCCCCGAACTGGATCTCAACGGCAACGGACACCTCGATGCCTGCGAGCCGCCCCCACGCCAAGGCGCCGGCCGGTCTGGGTGATCAGGAGAAGCCTGCCGGCTTCTCCTGACGCTCTCAGCTGTCAGCCCAGCCTCTTGCAAAATTCAGTAGGGTGGGCCTTGGCCCACCATCGGGCGCCTTTGTTGGTGGGCCAAGGCCCACCCTACGTTCCTCCTTACCTTTTTGTGCCTTTTTGTGGCTTTCCCCTTATTTTTGCAAGCAGCGAAGCTGATAGCTCCGGAACCCGGCATCGCCGGGTCACGGCGACGGTTGCGCCAGGACGCTGACCTGAGGTCTGAGGTCCATCCACCACTGTTTTGACGGGCGTCGGAAATCGGCATCGATCATCCCGGTCAATCCCCGGAGGTCGATGAAGTTTTCGTCGCCCAGCCGCAGCCCGACGGCAACGGCGTCAGCGGTGCCGCTTGAGGCCGCTGACACCATGCGTTCAACGCACAGGCCCGCCAGACGCGCCGCCAAATTCCGGTCAAACGGCGTCGGATCGCCGCCCTGTTGCAGATGTCCCAGGATTGCCTGTCGGACGTCGAACAGCTCACCCCCTTCTTCTTCGAAGAGCTGGACCATGAACTGGGTGGTGTAGCAGTCATTGGCGAATTCGTTCCGGATCATAAGCCCAAGGCGCTTGCCTCCCTCAAATCCTGCGACCAGACGATCGACATCCGCCTTGAGGTCGTCCAGGGTCACCCCTTCTTCGTGCATGTAAACCCGCTCGGCGCCCGAGGCCAAACCTGCCATCAGCGCGAGGTAGCCGCAGTACCGGCCCATGACCTCGACGACGAAACACCGCCTGGAGGCCACAGCCGATTGCTTGATCTTGTCCAGGGCATCGACAATCGAGTTGAGGGCAGTGTCGGCGCCGACCGCCAGCTCCGACCCCGGGAGGTTGTTGTCGATACTGGCAGGCAGACAGACGATCGGGAGATTGAAAGCCTTGTATTCCTCACGGTTTTCTACCAGGAGATGGGCCGATCGATAGGCCTCCCATCCTCCGACGCACAAGAGGGCGTCGATCTTCCGATCGCCGAGCGTCCGGGCGATGGCCTCCAAATCCCCCTCTTCGGGCACGTGTCTCGAGGTCCCGAGTTCCGAGCCTCCAATCGTTCCCCATCCCTTGACCGACATCCAACCCAGTTCGTCGATGGTGTCGCCGATCAGCCCGGGAAAACCGTTCCGGATCCCCAGCACAGTGTGGCCGCGATCCAGGCCGAAACGAACCGCGACCCGAACCGCCGTATTCATCCCCGGCGAAGGTCCCCCGGCATTGAGAACGGCAAGGCGAAGTCGACGCTGCCCGGGTTTTGGAGGCCGTGGCAAGGCCCTGATCATCGTATCCAGGGTTGCCACCGTCTCCGAAAATCCGGAGCCTCGCATTTCCATCGCCGCCCGATAGTCTTGCTTCTCGATCGCTTCCCCAACCCGGCGGTTTTCTTCGACACACGCCATCAGCGGTGACCGGTGGATTCTGTTGGCCCGAAGACCGATCAACTGGGCCTCGTCCTCGGGATCAGCGGCAATCAAAGTGTCCACCGCAGCGAGGCCCAGCAGGGAGCTCATCGTCCGGTCGAAGGCCGAGGGTCTGCCGCCCCTTTGCACATGTCCGAGAATTGTCAGGCGAACCTCCTCGTCCAGGTGATGCTCCAGAATGTCCCTGACGTATTCGGCGGTAATCGGCCGTCCCCTCCGGTTTCGGGCGCCTTCCGCGACGATGACGATGCTGTCCCGCCGCCCGGCCTCACGCCCCGCCCTGAGGCTTTCGACCATGGCGACTTCCCAGTCTTCCCTTTCGGGAGGTCGCTCTGGAAGAAGGACCCAGTCGGCCCCCCCTGCCAGCGCCGCCGCCACAGCGAGGTAGCCGCACCTCCGCCCCATGACCTCGACGACGAAAGTGCGCTGGTGGGATGCCGCGGTGCCGGCAAGGGCATCGACCGCCTCGGTGATCCGATGCAGCGCAGTATCTGCGCCGATCGTCATATCGGTACCGACCATGTCGTTGTCGATCGACCCCACCAGGCCGACGATCGCCAAATGCGGATGGCGATCGGCCTCGGCCTGCGAAAGCCGGTCGGCCTCGACCAGCTCCGCCAACAGCTCCGGCCACTCCCGCCTGAGAAGATCGGCCGCCGTCAGGCTGCCGTCCCCCCCGATGACCACCAACCGGTCGATGCCGCTTTCGACCAGATGAAAGGCCGCGTCTCGACGGCCCTCCCGGTGATAGAAGGCCTTGCACCGCGCGGTCCCTATTACCGTGCCCCCCCGGTGCATGATGCCTCCAACGGCATCCCAGGACATCTCCCGGATGAATTCGCCACCGTTGACCAGGCCCTGATAGCCCTCTCGAATCGCCGAGACACACCAGCCGGCGGCCAACCCACCCCGAACCACCGCCCGCAGGGCAGCGTTCATGCCCGGAGCGTCTCCGCCGCTGGTCAGGACACCGATCGTTCCCTTGAACTTGTGTTTCTGATGACTCATAGGGTTTGATTGTAGCGGGTCCTTTGGCTCGGAAGGCCGCCAGGAAAAGGAAGGAAACTTGAAACTGGAAAACGAAGGAAGAAGCAGCGCGCGGAAGAGTTGTTCAGGAGCATTATTGCTCAGATGCGCTATACTGTTCCGGGAAATAACCAAAGAGAAAGAAGATGGCTCTGAACATCGACCGCTTTCGGCTGGGAGACTGGCTCGTGGATCCGAGCCTGAGTCGAGTAACGAATGGCGACAAGGTCGTTCACCTGGAACCGCGGGCCATGGAAGTGTTGGTATTCCTGGCCTGCCGGCCGGGCGAGTTGGTGCGCAAGCAGGATCTGATTGACCAGGTGTGGAAGGTGGAGGTGGTGGCCCCTGGGAGCCTGACCGGGGTTATCGCCCAACTGCGGACCGCCCTCCACGATGACTCCAGTGATCCCCAATACATCGAGACGATTCACACCCGCGGCTACAGGATTATCGCAACCGTAGTTCAGGAGGGAACGGACCCGCGGCCGCCCTACCTCGATCGTCGGATGAAACCGGCCGAAGGAGAGAAACCGGAGGCCTTCACCGATGAGGCCCAGGCCATCAGGCAGACCCACCGTTCGATCACGGCATCGGAACCTACAGCCGAGGCCGAAATCGGCCTGCTGCAAACGATCGACCGTGCCAGGGCCAAGGGTGAAGAGCGCGCCGAGCTTCGTGCAGCCACCAGACTTGCCGGGCTGTGGAAGGACCAGGGCAAGATCGGGGAGGCTCAAAAGCTGCTCCAACCGATCGTGGCCGGTTTCAGCGAAGGCATCGACACCTTGCCCTTGCTGGAAGCCAAGGCTCTGCTTTGGGACATCTGCAATCACACTCACAAAACCTGACTGAGGGCCTATCCCGGATGCTCGGCTTCCACAGCGTTCCGGGCTCCCCGGGCGAGATCGTATTCTCGGGCGGCTACGTCTACGTGAGCACCCAGACCGCGGGTGTCTCGTTGCTCGACGTTCGTGGATGTGTGCCGCCACCTCAATACCAGCAGGAACAGGAGGTGTACTAGTCACCACTCCGGTACCGTCTCCCAGCCGCGGAAGGGGACCGGTTCATCGGAGTAGCCCCTGGGGTCGGAGTAGTCACGATTGACCCGGTAAGAGCGCAGGGCGCGCAGTCGGTCGAGGAGTTCCTCCCGGGGCAGTGTGTGGAAGGGCCGGCCAGTAGGCATGGGCCAGAGCCGGATGGTGCCGTCTCGGGAGCCTGAGGCGATCCACTGGCCGTCCGGTGACACCGCCACGACCTTGACCATGCCCCGGTGGCCGTAGAGGAGGTGGGGCTCGCCACCGGCTGCAGGCCCGGCGCGCACGATCCGGTCACGGCCCCCGGTCACCACGGTTTTTCCGAGCGGGCCAAGAGCCGCAGTGAGAAGGCTTGTGCCGTGGGCCTCAAGCACGACCGTGGTGTCACGTTCGAGATCATGGACCACCGCTACTCCGGAGTCGCCGGGGCTGGAAGTTCCCCCGCGAAGAGCCACCACAATCTTGCCCTCGGGGCCGGCGTCGAAGCGATTCACACCCTCAAACTGCAGCTCCCGGCTGCGGGTCGCCAGGTTCCACCGCCACAGCCTGCCATCACTCGCGGCCAACAGATTGTCTCTGGTCGTGAATCGCATTTGACGGATGGCCTGGCCGTCGCCACCATCAAGCACGATGATCTCCCCGCCGTCCAGGTCATACACGCGGATGACGGCCTCAGACGGATCGACCATGCCGCCACCGGCTGCAACCGTGCGGCCATCAGGACCGATGTCCACCGACAACACACGTCCCTGGAAAACTCGAAGCTCAAACATCCCGGCGCCGTTGACGGGGATGACCTTCACCGCACCGTGACCGGTGGTCAGGGCCACGAATCTGCCGTCTGGGGAAACCTCCATTTGGCCGGTTTCTGCGATCGGCCTCTGCATACGGCAGAGCACACGACCGCGGTCGTGCGAGTCGGCCTTCAGGGACCACATCCGCAGAGTGCCGTCAATCGCGGCAGATACGAGCCACGTGCCGTCTGGAGAAAAGACCAGATGTTTCACGGGCCCCGTGTGACCACGCAGAACGAACGGGCGCCGGCTGTCGATGGGCCACAGGGTGACACCACCAATGCCGCCGGCACGGGCAAACCACCGTCCGGTGGGCGGAAACGCCAGCTCGGTTCCCGTGCCGCCGGCCCAGCCGCCGACGATTTGCTGTGGATCGGCGCCAGGTGGGTCGTGCAAACCCCAGATCCAGATCTTGCCGGACTCCTGGGTTGCGACCAGGAGGGTGCCTGTGGGATCGAAGGCGAGGTCCCAGTACATGGACTCCCGATCTCCCGTGAAGGTGCGGAGAAGTTGACACGAACCTTCGGCCAGCGCCCACAGTTGGACTTCACCCTGGGCGTCGACGGTGGCAAGCCGGTCGCCGTCCGGGTGGTAGGCCATCTGCTCGAAGCTGAGGCCATGGCCGGCGATGCGTCGCGGCGTCAGACCGTGGGCGGCGGCGATGAACAGCTCCCC
>DAOWGJ010000357.1 GCA_030637505.1 Holophagae bacterium | reverse complement strand
TCTCGCTCATCGGCCAGGGTCTCCACCAGGTCCAGGGTCGTATATTCGCCCTCTCCGATGCAGGCAAAATCGAAGCATGTGTGAGCCATTGCCTGTTCGGCCTGACTGGAGACGTGCGGTCCACCGAGCACCGACGTGATTTCCTAGGCAGCATTCTTTACGGCCTCGCCCAACTCAATCGCATTACAAAAGAAGTTGGATGTCGATGTCAGGCCGAGTATATCCGGCTGCCAGGAGATGATTTTCTCCACCGTTTCCTCGGGGCTGAAACCCTCGACGGCGGCATCCATCAAACGGACCCGCATGCCCTTGGACTCGAGGAGCCCCGCGATGTAGGCAATGCCCAGAGGTGGTGAGTTGAAATAGAGATTCTTGATGATCGGGCCCAGCGGTCCGGTTCGTTGGGCGTGAGTGATCGGTGGGTTAATCAGGAGGACCGAGGGTCGGCCGGAGCTCGGCAAGGGTCCGGTTATCGGGGGGCTTTCGGTGGGATCGGTAAGCGCCTGCATATGCAGCCGGATCGTAGCACAGGGGGCTCAATAGCCCCTACCGTGACGACGGTTGGTGAAAGGAAACAGAAATCGAAGATGTTGCAGCGGGAGTGACAAAACCGGCTCCGTCGGGTTTGCACAATTGACTCTGGTTCCACGCCCCACTAGGCTTTGGGTCGGGAGTCGCTCGGGAAATTTGAAACCATCAGACATATTCTCTGGTCGCTGTCCGGCCTCGGTTCGAAGGTAGGCGTCCGTGCGTTCGCCAAACCTCGTCCGCTTCGCCTCAGCTTCGGTCGCCCATAAGCTCTTTGGGAGGCGTCGGCCGCTCAACCTGATGCTGGGCCTGACCGACCGGTGTACCGGCAGTTGTTCCTACTGTTCGATCCCCGAAAGGCGTTCGGATGAGATGTCGCTTGCGGAAATCCTGAACCTCCTGGTCGAAGCGGCTGACCTTGGGTGCAGGCGACTGGGGCTCTGGGGCGGTGAGCCGCTGTGCCGGTCTGACCTCGGTGAAATCATCCGTCATGCCAAGGATCTGGGTCTCTTCGTCACCGTCGACACCAACGGTCATTTGATCCCGGAGCGCGATTGGGACCTTGAACCGGTCGACCACCTCAATATCTCACTGGACGGTAATCGGGAGGCGCACGACGCGACTCGTGGGGAGGGCAGTTTCGACCGGACCATGCGCGGTATCGAGCACTCTGTAGGGCGCTACCGGTTCTGGACGATCACCGTTTTGACCAAGAAGAACCTCGATCAGGTGGAGTGGATCCTGGATCTGGCCGAGCGATTGGATTTTCTGACGACCTTCCAGGTGCTGCACCACAACGATTCCCTCGGATGCAACGAGGGCCTTTATCCTGACGACGACGAATTGAGGGAAACGGTGGCTTTGCTGGCCGCGCGAAAGCGGGAGGGAGCGCCGATCGGGTCGTCGCTCAAGTTCCTGCAACACCTTCAATCCTGGCCTGACTACACGCAGAACCGCCTTGGTCGCCTTGAGGGCGCTCCGCCCTGCCTGGCGGGGGATCTTTATTGCAACGTCGATGTCGATGGCAGCCTCTACCCCTGTTCGTTGTTCATCGACGAGGGAGAGGCGCCCAACGTCCGTCTGCAGGACTTTGGTTCTGCTTTCGACGCTCTGGACAGAAACGGTTGCAACGCCTGCTCGGCCACATGTTTTACCGAATACAATTTGATGCTCGGACTGGACTGGCAGACCGGCTGGAACTGGGTGAAGGCGTTGCGACGATGACCGTGGCTCAGGACCGCCCGGTCGTCATTGTCGGAGGGGGCATCAGCGGCCTCTCGATCGCGTGGCTTTTGGCCGAGGCCGGGGTTGAGACCGTCGTCATCGAAAAAGAGGAGCGTCTGGGCGGGTTGGCCCGGTCCTTCACCTACGACGATTTCACCTTCGATATCGGGCCGCACCGGTTCCATACCTACCGGCCGGAGGTTGAGGCCTTCATTCGGGACGTTCTCGCCAGTCACGCTTTGGAGATTAACCGCAACAGCAAGCTGCAATTTCGGGGCCGGTTTTACCCGTGGCCCCTCCACCCCAGCCGTTCACTGTTTCGATTCCCGCCGGGTATGGCTCTTGGGGTTCTCCGGGACATGCTGGTCGGTTTTCCACGGCATGAATCGGAGAGCTTCAGGGACCAGATCATCCACATGTACGGTGAGACGCTCTATCGGAATTTCTTCGAGGGCTACTCAACCAAGTTTCTCGGGATTTCGCCGGAGGTAACGCACCGCGACTGGGCGAAGACCGGGGTCGACAGGGCTATCATTGACTCCCGAATGCAGATTGAGAGTTTGTGGGCGCTGGCGTGGACGATTCTGACCACCTGGCGAAAGCCGGAAATGACGTTCCTCTACCCCCAGGGCGGATGCGAGCAGTTCGTTGTCAACCTTCGAAAACGCCTTGAATCTCTGGGTTGTCTGATGCTGTGCGGTTCCGAAGTTGAGGCCCTCGAGGTCAGTGGAGGACAGATCGAATCGGTGGTCGTCGGCGATCGTACAATCGAGCCTTCTGTTCTTGTGTGGACGGGCACGATTGAGTCCCTGTCCGACGGGCTGGGGTTGGACCGGCCGGACCTCAATTATCTGGCGCTGCTCTGCTACAACGTCATGCTCGACGATGGACGTCCCTTCGACTTTCAGTGGTGCTACCACGGCTCGGCGGATGCCATTTTTTCCAGGGTCAGTGCTCCGGCCAGCTTTGACCCTTCCAATACGCCACCGGGGAAACGATCACTCTGCGTCGAGGTGACGTGCGGCGTAAAAAACGGAGTGTACGATGAGCCGGAAGTCCACCTCGATCGGGTCATCGAGGACCTTCAGAAAGAAAAGCTGCTGACGACCGGAGGCGAAGTCATCGGCACCAAGATTGAGCGTGTGCCGTGGGCCTACCCGATCTATGATCTGGGCTATCGTGAGAAGTTGGGCGCCTTTGAGCAGCAGGTTGCCGACGTTGACAATCTGCTGATGGCGGGACGTCTTGGGAAGTTCTGGTACAACAACATGGACCATTGCATCGAGGCCGCGTTCCCGATCCGGGATCAGATTCTCACTCGCCTGAAAAGACCCCCGCAAAGGAGCGCGTGATTTTGTTATCTGAATCACTGCCTGTAACCCTTTCGGATGACACCGACGGCAAGGTGGAGGTTCTCCGAACGACTCGGGGTACCTGCCCCATCTGTATCGAAGTCGTTGATGCTCGGCTGATCGTCGACTCCGGTCAAGTCCTCTTGGAGAAAAATTGTCCTGACCACGGGAAGAACCGAGCCCTGTTGTCGGAGAGCCCCGCCTATTTCTCGGAGTTGCTTGAGTTCTACCATGACATCATGCCTCGGGATTTACCGCAGAGGGATTTCATTCTGCGATTGACCGCCCGCTGCAACATGCGGTGCCCTATCTGCCTGGCCAGTTCCGATCAATTCGAAGAAGAGGACCTCCCCAAGGAGCAATTGGCCGCGTTTCTCAAGGGGCGCGGCCGCCGATTGAAGTTGGATCTGATGGGTGCGGAGCCTACCGTCAGGGACGATCTTGCGGAAATTATACGAATGGCGGAACAAGGCGGCCACATCACCGCCCTCCACACCAACGGGTTGGAGATCAAAGACCCGGACCGATTGAAGGAGTTGGTGGATGCCGGGCTCAGGGAAGTCCACCTTCAATTCGACGGCTTCGAAGATGAGCACAATCTGGTTCTTCGGGGTCGTCCGATGCAAGAGGAGCGGGAGAAGATTCTGGCGGCCCTGGAGCAGTACGGTGTTGCCACGGATCTGGTCGTGACAATCCTTCGAGGCCTCAACGAAAACCAGATGGAGAAAGTCCTGACCTACGCGGCCGAACACTCGTTCGTCAAGGAGGTCTTCTATCTGGGTTGTCGGGCGTTGGGCAGGGCGACCGAGGATTTTGCCGACCAGGTCGTGGCGCCCGACGAGTTGATCGACGATTTGGAGCGTGAGACCTCGGGAAAGATCGCCCGGGAGGATATCCGGATCTTCCAGAAGTTGTACTTCTCACTGTTGGTGGCGCTGCGGGTCCGGAAGTGCTTCTACATTCACCACTACATCGTCATTCGAACCAAGGACGGTTACCGGCCGCTCTCTCAGCAGATGGACCTGACCTACTTGGAACCGAGGCTTGAGCGTTTCAGGCGTTTGGTCAAGCGGGGCCGGTCGCGCCTGCTGAGCGTGCCCTATTTGTTGTTTCACTGCGGTATCTCGGTGCTGCGGAAGGGCGGAATGACGCTGCTTGCCGACGGTGTTCTGCTCAGTTTTTTGCTGGCGTTGGGCTTCGATCTGTCGAAGATCAAGCGCCGCATCATCCTCATCGGTTTCATCTCGGCCTGTGACCCCTGGATCCATGACGTCGAGATGTCGGCCAACTGCGGCAAGGGCGAGGTCGCAACCGATATCGGCGTGCACGAAGCGGGCGCCGACGCCAACGTCGAGCGGGAGCGTGTGCACCTGAAAGCCGAGAAGAAGTCTGCTAGGAGCGTGTAGGGCATTGACGGTGGCTAGATTTCGGAGGGTCGAGAAGTGCCATTTGAGGCGCGTTCGAGACGCTGTACTCCCCGTACGGGCCGAGGATGCAACGAAAAAGGGCCTTCACGACACCCGAAAGGCGCCGGTGATTCAATGCCCTACACCCTCCTAGGGTTCATGGAATTACCTGAGAGCCGGAGCCGAACCGGGAGGCGGAATCGGGTCTGGTGGGGCGCCGGTGCGTTCTTCGTTGTGGCCTTGGTCTTCTTCGGCTTCTTCTTCGATTACGGTCTTGCGGTCTTTGATGAGGGTGTACTTCTGCAGGGGATCCAGCTTGAGGCGGAAGGGCGGATGGATTTTGCCAAGTTCTGCCACTACTCCTCTCAGTACCGGTGGTTCGCCCTGCTCTTTCCGGACGGTCAGCCCAACCTCGAGGTCGTTCGAGCGGTGTGGGTAGTCATCAGGGCCGCAACCGCAGCGCTGATTTTCTTGATTTCGGCGGTGGTGGTACCAAAGCGCTGGGCATGGGTGCCGGTCGTTCTGTTTCTGGCCCTGCCGGGTCCGTGGCACAAAGCCTTTGTTGCGTTTTCTCTGTGTCTCTGCTTATTTGC
>DAOWGJ010000275.1 GCA_030637505.1 Holophagae bacterium | reverse complement strand
TTGTCTTCGGCATAGCGGCCGTACATGCGCAGCAGCTCACCGGCAAAGAGCGACGCCTCCTCGCCTCCCGTACCCGCCCGGACCTCCAGGATGACACCACGCTTGTCGTTGGGATCCACCGGAAGGAGCATGACCTGGAGTTTCTTCTCAAGGGCCAGCAATCGGGGCTCCAACTGGTCGATCTCCGATTGGGCCATCTCCCCCATCTCGGGGTCGTCCCCATCGGCAAGCAGTTCCTTGGCGCCCTCGAGATCGGCCTCGACGCTCTTGTAGTCCTTGAAGATATCGACAACCGGCTGGATCTCAGCCAGTTTTTGGGCTATCTCCCTGCTCTGTTTGGGGTCGACCGCGACCTCCGGGTCGGCCTGCCGAACCTGCAACTCCTCCGCCTGCTTCTCGATCTCCTGCAGTCGTTCGATCATCAGCGCCCCCTTTTCTTCCGGACCTCCACCGAGGACCCCAGCCTGAGTTGAGTGATTCTGACGGATGAGATGTGCCAAAGCCTTGAGGCCCTGGTGCTTGAAAAAAACGTAGGCATACCCAAAGGTCTGTTGAGGCTTTTTGAGGGTACCAGGGTCCAAGGATTTGGTGCAGATCGCCGTTGAGAATTGCTCAGCTTAGGTTGAAAAAAGAAAAACCCGCCGGGACAAGCCCGAGCGGGTTTCCCTGGCCGCCTCGCAGGCGACCGAAATGATTTATTTGCCTTGTTTACCGTAACGCCGTTCGAACTTCTCGACCATACCGGCGGTATCGACGAGTTTTTGTTTCCCTGTGAAGAAGGGGTGGCAGTCGCCACAGATTTCCAGCCGCATCTCTTTGCGGGTCGCGCGAGTCTTGAACGTATTCCCGCACGCGCAGTGAACTTCCACCTCGTGATAATCAGGATGAATTCCGACTTTCATAATACCTCCACTCGGCCCACAAGACCGAGGACGTTGGATTCTACACGCCGAAACACCATGATGCAAGTCTGATCAACTTAATCAACAAACACATGGCCCGCCAGCTGCAAGACAGCACTTGCAAGTTCAAGCTGATGGTCCTTCACCAACAGATAGTCGGTGTCAAATGTGGACACTACGAAGATGCTGACGCCTGCCTCCGCGAGCGGAATACTCAAGGCCGCCAAGACCCCGGTGAGATCGAACGGCAACGGACCTTTGACTCCAATGCACCGCCAACTCTTTTCGAATGAGCAGCCGGGGAGTACCAACCGAGGCGCCGAGACAACCGAGAGCTCGTCAGAAGTTCTGGTAACGGACCAGAACCCTGACTCCCCGACAGACGGAAGCGGCGCGTTCGGAGGAAGTTGCCAGACCGCCAGTTCGTCAGGAAGCACCGACAACGTAAGTTTTTTCACCTAACCAACCCGCCACACGGTGTCGATGATCGTCCCGTCAACCCACTTGACGACGGCGACCGGATCCTCGGTCTTTTCAACCTTGGATGGGACACCACAGATTCGGTCCAGGTCGGCTTTGAGAGCCTCGATCGGGCGGATTGGCAGGGATGAGCCGGCAACCGCATCCAGTAGATCCTCACGGCGAGGATTGATGGCAATGCCGCGCTCGGTGACGACAACATCGATCAACTCGCCCGGGCCGCAGACCGTTGTGACCTCATCGACGATGACCGGGATTCGGTCACGGAAAGAGGGCACCAGGAGCATGGCACATTTCGACGCCAAGCAGTTCTGCCAGCCTCCGATTCCGTGCAGCAGACGGCCGTCGGAGTGGGTGACGACATTGCCGTTGAAATTCAAGTCGACCTCGGTCGCCCCCAGGACGGCGACGTCGACCATCGAAGCAAAATTACCCTTTCCGTGAAAATTGTAGGAGGTGAAGGGTGAGGTGTTGATATGGCGCGAGTCTTCATGCATCGACCGAACGCCTGCGAGGTCGAAGGTCTGGCCGTCGAGGATGTAGTCGATCAGTCCCTCTTCGAGCATGGCGGTCATGTACTGATTGGATCCGCCTCGCGCGAACCGCGCGGTGACCCCGGCCGATCGCATCAAATTCCGCAGGTAGATTGCGAAGGCCAGGGTGGTCCCTCCGGCGCCGGCCTGGAACGAGAAACCGGGCTTCATGATGCCGGCGTCGGCACAGAAGCGCGCGGCCAACTCGGCGATGCGTAGACGGTCAGGGCTCTGGGTCACCCGGGTGGTGCCGGAGACGATCTTTTCCGGATCGCCGATCGAGGGAACTTCGACGACGACGTCAACGTTGTTGCCCTGAATCTGCCACGGGATGCAGGGGAAGGGCACCAGGTTGTCTGTGACGACGATGACCTTGTCGGCGTAGATCGAGTCGGCCAGGGCAAAGCCCAAGAGGCCGCAACCGGCAGGACCTCGATCGCCGGTGGCGTTACCGAAGGGATCGGCGGTCGGCGCCGCTATGACGGCGATGTCGATGTGAACTTCACCGTCCTGGATCGCCTGCCAACGGCCACCGTGGGACCGCAGAACCCCGAGCCCCCGCATCTTGCCCTCGGAGCAATAGGCGCCCAGGGGACCGTTCATCGATCCCTCGATGTGGTGAATGACACCCGATTCCAGATGCTGCAACTGGTTGGCGTGGACCGGAATGGAGGCCGAGGGAAACCACATTAGATCCTTGACGCCCATGTCAGCGGCAGCATCAAAGACGGCGTTTGCGACAAGATCGCCATTTCGAAGATGGTGGTGGGAAGAGATGACCATCCCGTCTTTCAAGCCGACCTTTTTCAGGGCCTCGGATATCGAATTCGCCCTCTTGTCACCGTCCTCCGGGTAGTCCAGACATGTGGCAATCGTCGGTGCGGCCTTGCGGCCTGTTGGCCGATGCCCACCGACCCCGGCAAAAGGCACGGATTTCCGGCCGTTGACTTCGGTGGGCACGAGGCGCCCAGCGGCGTTAGGTTCGAAATTGTTCATGCGTCCTCCGACTGCCAGTCCGAGGCCAGAACACCCCCGGAAATCGCCAGTTCGACGGTACGAAAGGCCTGCTTGACAACCGGCGGGTCGACCATCTTGCTGCCGAGGGCGACCGCGCCCAGGCCACGCTTTTCGGCCTCGCGGGCCGCCTCGACAATGCGGATGGCCCTGTCCACCTGGGCCTCGGTCGGCGTCATTTCCCGATGCACGATCGGGATCTGGCGGGGATGGATGCAGCCGATGCCGTCAAATCCCAGGCCACGCTCCCGGCCGATGTAGGCGGCCAGACCTTCCTCGTCGGCAATGTCCGAGTAGACCGAGGCAATCGGCTGTACACCGGCCGCCCTGGCGGCATAGACGGTCGTCTGGCGGGCGAGAAAGCTCTCCACTCCCTCTTCGGTTCGGGGTGCACCCAACTCGGCACTGAGATCCTCGAGGCCCAGGGTCAGAGCCACGACGGACGGCTCCGAGGCGGCAATGTCAAAAGCACGATGGATGCCTGAGGGAGACTCCAGAATCGGCATCAAGAAAACCTCACCCCCTTTGCATGCCTCCGCCAGGCAGGCGGCCGCCTGCTTGATCTGGGCCGGCGCCTCTACCTTGGGCAGGAGAACGACATGAGGGTTGTGGCATCCGATCTCTTCAAGATCGGCGATGCCGGCCTCGCCCTGATTGACGCGCACCATGCGCTCGGA
>DAOWGJ010000302.1 GCA_030637505.1 Holophagae bacterium | reverse complement strand
GCCTGGTTCCAGCCGAAGTGGGCCAGGTTGAGGCGAAGGTTCTTGTATCTCTCCTGCCGCAGGACCTCGTCCCAGAATTCTGCTTTTCCGAAATCGAAGCTTGCCCCCGGGTAGGCCTCGATGCCGTTCATCATGCAGTGGGCGGTGATGGGCACCTCGTTGTCGACGCAGTAGTCGTAAAGCTCACACAGGACCTCGTCGTACTCCTCTCCGTCGAAGAGGTAGGTCATCTTGTTATTGCGAACCGCGATTCTCAGGCGTTTCAGCGACAATTCGGGATCGGCGTTACCGAGCGGCCGGTAGCCGAGCGAGTTGTACAGCTTGACGCCGATGAAACCCTTTTTCTCGATCGCTTCCTTTACCAGCGTCATCGGCCGATCTCCCTCGAGCTGGCCGTCGGGATTGATCCTGGCCTTTCTGTAAGCGAGCTCTCGCGCTGGGTCGAAAGGTACGAAGGGGTGGATCTTCCCCTTGTGAAGAAGGACGACCTTTTCGAAGACGGTGTCGATCTGGTCGCCGAGACGGTTGTCCATGCTGTTGGAGAACCAGTACTCGTAGTCGATCATCAGCGGCACGAAGAGGTCGACCTTGGGCCAGGTTTCTACCAACAGCTTGGCGTTTGTCTCCGAGCAACTGGAGAGGGAATCCTCCCAGTCCAGAAACCTCTGAAGAGCGGCCTTGCCGTAAATCCACAGAATAAGGGTGTAGAACCACCCTCTCTTGTTTTCACCGAGCCGTCGGGTGACACACCGCTCCCGCGCCCGGTTCGCCACGTACCTGAAAAGCAGCGGCATGGGGAAGACCGAAAGGACGGGATCCAGATACCTACCCAGCCTGTTCTCCGAACGCCGCGACAGCAGGTAACCCTCGAGGGGAATGTCCAACGCGCTGAATATGTGCGTGTGAACGTCGATGATGGGTGACGACATCGAGGCTCCCTTTGATGCGCCGGCTCTTGGCTGCGGGCCCGCGCAGAGTGGTGATCATTCGGTTGTCTCTCTTTGAAAATCGAGCTCCACCGCTGTCAACGCATCACCCAAACGGGTGAGAGGCAGCCGGCGGCCCCGCCGACTATTCGCGGATATTTCGCGGTTTGAACGCCGGTAAGTTATATCCAGAGGTTTCGTCGGGAGGCTCTACGGGCGCAACGCAGGTGAGGAGACGTGTCAACAGCTCACTCTGACTCCTGGTGTCGGTCTTCAGGAACACGCTGGCGAGTTGGGAATGAACAGTGTTGCGCGACAGGCCGAGCTTTTCCGCTGCGGCAGTGAGGCCGCCACCCTCAAGGAGCCTTGTCACCAACCGGACTTCGGCATCAGTGAGTCCGTAGAGATCGCCGAAGAGAGAGTCCACCAGGCTCTGTGGTTTCTCGGGATCGGTGACAAAGAGAACGGCGGCTGCGCCGCCGCCGTCGTTGGGCTGGCACCTCTTCGGAAGCGGGAGGACGACGACATGGAGATCAGGGAGGCCCGAAGGCCTGGCCAATCGGACTGTACCTGCCCCGGCCCAATCACTTGCTGGACCGCCGGAACCAACGCGACGAATGAGGTCTCGCAGCTTCTTCGTGTCATTCATCCGATCGGCCGCCAGCCTGTCACTCTTCAAGACGAAGCCATCCTTCCTGGCGGCGAGACGCTCGGCCTCGCGGTTGACCATGACCGGGGCGCCCTTCACGTCGAGAAGTACAACTCCAACCGCCAATCTGTCGAAGGCGCCCTCAGCCATCTCAGTACGCAACTCGGCCCGGCAGATGCGGTGATACACCGTCATCGCGCGCGAAAAATGAGGCAGCAGGGTCGTGAAGGCGTGTATGTCATGGACGGAGAAATCGGGCGACCTCTCCGAGCGAGCCATCCACAACGAGGCATGGGCCTCCCCCGTGTTCACGGCCGCCGCACCGGCTATGTGGGAAAGATCACTCGGTTGCAGGAGTCGCCGATAAACGCTGGTTCTGAAAAAGGACTTTCCGCGAAAGGAACGACCACTGGACACGATGATCCCGGCCGGGCCGTCCATCGATTCACGGATCAGTTCGTCTTCGTTGAGATTATTGCCTGCGTACGCATTCAGGGCATCCGGATTGAAGCCGGTTGCCCCGACGATGCGGAAATCGGCCGCCAAAAGATTTCCGTATACGAGCAGCACGGCATCCGCCTTGAACATCGGGCGTACAGCGTCCAAAGCCGCGTTCCAGACGCCCGGATCGGACAAGGCTTCATAGATGCAGCCGATGACGAACTCGGGGTCGACCGCCATTCGCATCTCAAGCCTCAAGCAAGACGTCAGTTGACGTTCTCATGCGCTTTTCCCGGTCAGAGGACTGAACTTGCCAACCCGATCAAGAACCACACGAAAAACGCCGTTACCTGGGGACGGCAGGATTGCACGGAGTTGGCAAATAGCCTTCGGCGCATGAGAGTCGATCCTTGTCCTATTCATCTTCTGGGCCCTTTTTCGCAGCCGGGAAACTGAGGCAAGAAACCATTGGATATTTTTCCTCTTAAAAGTATACCATATTTAACATCGCATAAGAAGTATAAGAAACTTTAACCCCCTGTCCAGCTCGATGCACTGTTTCAGGATTTTCCAGGTTTCAAGAGTTTTACGACACTGATGGTGGATCCCACTGATCACAACCTACCAACTCCCCGATCCCGTTGGGAGTGAGTGATCGATGGATGACTTTGCCATCGCTGGCCAGGCCAATCCGCCCCAGGACGCGACCGTCCCAGCGTCCCAGCTTTCCAGCCTCTCAGCGATCCAAATGCCCGACGTCCGAGTCACCCATCTCGACCCCCCCATCCGGAAAGTACTCTTTCCAGCGGCGGGAAACGGTGCTTGCGGTCTCGGGATCACAGAAGAGTTCGTCGGGATAGGCGCCCTTCATTCGCGCGTCGATGACGATCGGCGCCTGATAGCTCAGGTGGTGACGAACGACCCGGTAGCGAGCGTGTACATCCGCCCCCGGTTCGAAGCGGGTAAAGGTCGTCCACAAAAAGGCTGCCGTCGTCGCAGTCGCCTTGACAGCATCATCGACGACGACGACCAACGGCCAGTCTTCGAATGCCGGATGCTCACTGAGCCTTCTCGGAAAGTCCGGGTCGTCTGCATGGGAAGGGCCTCCAACCACTAAACATCCACCGCAGAACACACGGGCTTCGTTCATCCCCTTCGGCACATCGGCCGCCTGAAACTCTCGCGGCAACTCTCTGATCTTATCGCCGACACCGAGCCACACCCCCTTGGACCCCAGGTTGACCTCCGGACCCGAATAATCCAGAGTGTCCATCGACACGTTGGAAATAATGAAAAGATCGGTCTCTGGACGAGTCCGTTCCAGCACGCACTCCAGAGTCGCCCTGAAATCCCTGAGGTCCACCGGACGGTCGGTCAGGAGCAGGAACTTGGTCAGACTGAGTTGGCCCTCTCCGAGAATCCTGAATGCCGAGGCCATGGCCTCACGGGCGTACCGCTCCCGGACCACGGCGGCGCCCAATGCGTGGTATCCGGTCTCGCCGTAGGACCACAGGTCCCGGACGCCGGGCATCACCAGCGGAAACAACGGGGACAGTAATTCCTGCAGCTGGTCGCCTATGAAGAAGTCCTCCTGCCGCGGCTTGCCGACGACCGTTGCAGGGAAAACGGCATCGCGCCGCCTGGCGATCGCCTCAACCTCAAAGATCGGGTAGGGATGCTGCAGCGAGTAGTAGCCGTAGTGGTCTCCGAACGGCCCTTCCGGTCTCCTCTCCCCGGCGGGAACCCGGCCGATAAGAGCGATCTCAGTCTCGGCGATCAGGGAGTGAGTCCCCGGCCCGGGGCACCTTCGCAGGCGACCTCCGGCCAGCACCGAGGCCAACATCAGCTCGGGCACATTCTCCGGCAGGGGTGCGATCGCAGACAGGATCAACGCCGGCGGCCCTCCCAAAAAGACCGTCACCGGGAGCGCTGCGCCTACGGCCTCGGCGACGTGGTGATGAAACCCGCCACCCTTGCCGATCTGCCAGTGCATGCCCGTCGTAGCCCGATCGTGGATCTGAAGCCTGTACATCCCCAGATTGGACGAACCGTTCTCAGGGTGCTCGGTATAGACCAACGGCAGAGTGACAAAGGGCCCACCGTCCTCGGACCACGATGTCAGGGCCGGCAGTCGGCCAAGATCAGGCCGGTGGTCGACAATGTCCAGAACCGGCCCCGATCGAATGGAACGTGACCCCGTCCTTAGTGCTGCACCCAGCACGTCCCTCGCCCGCCACACATCCCCGAGAGTCGGAGGCATGGCGGTCTGAAGCAGTGACACCACCCGCCGTACCAACTCCGCCGGCCTGCGCCCGAAGGCCAACTCCGCCCGCCCGCCAGTCCCAAAGAGATTTGTCGCCACCGGCATCTCGGCGCCCTCCACCCCGGTGAACAGCAGCGCCGGCCCACCTGCGGCGATGACCCTTCGATGGATCTCCGCCACCTCCAGGTCCGCCGACACAGGGCACTCGACGACGGCGAGCTGGTCACTTCTACGAAGAGCTTCGAGAAATGCCCCGAGATTTGGAAATTCCATCTGGAGCTCCATTCAACCAACGAGATTCACTGCAAGATGGTATCAGGGAGGCTGGAATGCCGAACGCTGATAGCTGATAGCTGAAAGCTCCTCTATACTGGCGGGAGGAGACAGCGTCAACCCAGATTTCTATGAAGGACCTCGACAAGACCCCCTTTCAGCCTGGTACAGACTGGTTCCGGATCCTCGGTGAATCCGTGGCTTTTGGGGTCTTTGCCTACAGCAGGAATCGGTTCATCTTTACCAACGCCGCGGCCTCGGAGATCTCCGGCTATAGCCAGGAAGAGCTGGCCTCGACGAACATCTCCGATATGTTCGATCCTGCGGTCTCCGCAATTCTCCCCGAATTCGACCGCGATTTGGGAATCTATCCACCCTTTGAGCACCCGATCGAGGTCCCCTTCCGGGCCAAGGATGGATCCAGCGGCTGGATTTTCCTCACCAACGCCCACGTAGAAAAAGACGGAGCGATCATCAGCATTGGGACAGCTGTCGACATCACACAACGAAAAAATGCCGAGGCGGTCGCCGCTCGCCGATTAAGCCTGGAGAACTCCCTGACCGAGATCTCACACCGGTTCTTGGCCCTCGGCTCCGAGGACCTGGATAACGGCGTCAGATTCGCCCTGGATACGCTGGGATCAGCCGCCGGCACTCTGTGCACCTTCATCATCCTGGTCGATGAGGACCAATGGACGATCACCGATGAATACTGGCGCAACCAGGGCGAGTTTTCCCATGACACGACGACCAGTCGAACCCTCGAGGATTACGGTTTCGTCCGGGACGACTTGATCAACCACGAGTTTTTGATGACCTCGGACT
>DAOWGJ010000118.1 GCA_030637505.1 Holophagae bacterium | reverse complement strand
CCCGTCAGCCTGCAGCAGGGCGCTGTCGATATCCGAGAGAACCAGATTCTGCACGTTCTGCCTCAGATCCTCGTACCGCCTGTGCGTTCCGGAGGCGACGACCGTCCGACCGTCCCGGTCTCGTCGCACCAGGATCTCGGCGGGCGCCGGCACTGTTGGGTTGGTCCATCCGGAGGCGATCATCTCAAGGGTTGCCATGGCCTTTTCAACGGAATTTCCCTTGCCGTATGAAGCATGCATGACGGCCTCGGCAGCGGCGGGATCGATCTCGTAGAGCGCGGGAACGACGGTGTTTTCCTCCCCGGTTTCGGCGGTTGCCTGGGCCGGTTCGGGAGACACCGTGGTCGCCGGTGCAGCGGCGACAGCGGTCGGACGGAGCGAAATCGCCAACGATCCCCAATGGGACCAGAGGAAGGCGCCGGCGGTTATCAGGGTTACGAGAACTACGACGATAACGGTGAATCTGTCATCTTTGGCCATGGTGGGCCTCCTTTCGTTGATACCAAGATCGCGCCCTGGTGAGGCACAGTGACGGCGATGTTTTGGCGATTCGAGGAAATTTGGGGCAGAAATAAGGCATCTTTCGCCTCGAGATTCTGCCTCTCGGCTGATAGCTGATAGCTGATAGCCGACAGCTCTACTACAATGTGCATTCCGGAGGTAGTGATGTTCGATCTTAAGAAGCTTCTTATCGATGTCTTCGACCCGCAAGAGGGCGAAAAGGTGACGGTGATGGTCGATGTGCCGCGCGAGGGCGTTGCCGATGATAAAGGATGGCAGGCCCGCCGGATGATGGCGTCCGAGTGGCGCGATGCGCTGATCGACCTGGGCTCGGATCGAGGGTTCTCGGTCAATTCGTTGTTGGAGTTTCCAGCTACCGGAGGGAACAACGCAGATCTTCCGGAGGCCGGTCGTCAGGGTGGGGAGACGGTCGATCTGAAGGCCGCACTCGAGGCTTCGACCCTGGTGCTTGCCATGACTCAGTTCTCCGCGACCGCCCCCCTGTCCCATCTGGCCGATGCCAACGAGGATTTTCGGGCGGCGTCGATGCCCGGTGTCGAGAAGAGGATGGAAGGCACGGCTTTGGCCGCTGACTATTCACGAGTTGCGGCACGCTGCGCGGCTGTCGAGGACATCATGCGGGGCGCGATCCTGTGTGACGTCATTTTCTCGACCGGTCACCGGTGCCTCTTCGATCTGCGGCACCGGACCCCGGAGAAGGACGACGGCTTCCTGCCTCGGGGCAAGGAGGGCGACCGGATCATCAATCTGCCTTCCGGGGAGACGTTCGTCGTACCCTACGAGGGTGAGTTGGAGGCGCTCCCGTCGTGGACTGCGGGGACCATCCCCGTGATGGAGGACGACGAAATGGTTCTCTTTCACGTCGCCGCCAACCAGGTGGTAATGGTCGAGGGCGACGGTCCGGTGGCCGAACGCTACGGCGCCTTCTTCGACGAAGATCCGGCACGGGCCAACATCGCCGAGGTTGCATTCGGCGTCAACGACAAAGCCGAGGTTACCGGGTGTGTGCTCGAGGACGAAAAGGCCGGTTTTCATTGGGCCTTCGGCCGGTCGGATCATCTGGGCGGGGTCGTCGGCGTTGAGGACTTTGAGAGTCCTGAGACCGTAGTTCACCAGGACATCGTCTATGCCGAGGGAAATCCGATCCAGGTGGAACACGCCGTACTGGTGCATCCCGACGGGCGCAGGATTCCGGTCATCGAAGACGCCAAGTTCCTGGTGTAACCTAGGATCGAGACAAAAAAACTTCGGGACAAAGAACGGAGACACCATGAGTGACAAACAAACCCTATTGAAAGCCCTTGAAACCGACGGACCCTACGCGGTGTGGGACCTGATGACCGACGACGAACGCCGCTTGGCCGCGCAGGCACTGTGGCGGGATGCCGATCGTGAGGCTCGGTCGGTCGTGGAAACCGCCTTGGCCAAGGAACTCAAGTTCCGTACGCACGCTCTGCGAAAACTTCCGGCCGAGAAGTTGGCGGCTCGTCTGGTGCGCATGGCGCCGGAGATGCCGGACACCTTGCTCTTTCAGTTCCTCTTCTACCTCCACATGGGCGAGCGTCGGGCGCTGATGGTCGAGTTTCTCGACGCCGTTGGTGTGCCCCACGATGACGGTGTCCTCAACTTGCCCGAAGATGCCGAGCCGCCTGCGAAGAACAAGGTCGAAAAGGCCGGCCGGGATCTACTCAAGGCTCATGACCACGAGGCCCTGGTCTACCTGGCGACCCTGAGGGTCGCAGACAAGCAACTGTGGGGTGGGCTTGAGCCGGTGCTCGAGGAGCAGGAGGCAGGGAAACGACCAGCTCCCGGTGGAGTCGAGCAGGCACGCGGGCCTGCCCCCTCCCCGTTCACGGGAGAAAAATAGGGGCGGCCCCCCGGTGGCGGACCTCCCATCTCTTCCGCCGGAGCCGCTCAGAGGAGGCTGAGATTGAACCTGGCAGGGGTTCATTCGGAGCCTCCAGGATAGAGGCCGCTGCCCCTCCAGATATTCCGGGCATCAAATGGGCCTCTGCCCTACTGGATCCAATATGTAGAGCTGTTTCTTTCGGTTTCGTGCACGGTAACTTGTGAGAGTCTGATGCCGCTCGGAAGACGGTCGACCACGCGTTCGAAAAAAACTTTTGCGAGGTTTTCGGCGCTGGGAATGACTCCCTTGAGCCAGGGAACCTCGATGTTGAGGAATCGGTGGTCGACCTCGTCGATGATGCGTTCCCGCAGGATATCCTTGAGAATCTTCATGTCGATCAGATAGCCGATGGTTGGATCGACCGAACCCTCGACGGTGACCTCGAGCGAATAGTTGTGGCCGTGGCCGTAGGGGTTGTTGCACTTGCCGTAGATTTCTCGGTTCCACTGGTCGGTTTGTGCCGGATTGTGGAGCCGGTGGGCGGCCTCGAAGTACACTTTGACGGTCACTGATGTTGGCATGGGGACTATTATGGCATCGCAGGCGCCTACTGTTGACACGATTCGAGAATTCATAGCAGCCCCGCTGAGTCCAGTTTCAAGTTTCAAATGCCAAATCGTCACTCAAGGTTTCGGAATCAGTTGGGCTCGCCGATTGCCGAGACCACGATTTCGGGTTACTGTCCCAAACCATGGACCAGTACACGACGACCACCACCGACCAATCCGTTCGCATGAACCGGCTCCGTTCCCGCCTCCCGGCGCCAATGCCTGACTGGATGCATCGGCCGCTGCGGGTCGTGCCTGTAGTTGTCGTGATCAACGTCCTGGTTTTTTTCGCGTGGCAGGCGTCTCGATGGTCGCAGGACCTGGAAGGGTTCATGGTCACCAACTTCCTGGTCAGCTGGGTCCATTTGGAGCACGGCTACGTTTGGACTTTGCTGACGGCCGCCTTTTCCCACTCCGAGCTGTGGCATATCGCCATCAACATGGTGGTCCTTTGGAGTTTCGGTTCGGTTCTGGAGCGATTGTTGGGATGGAGGGTGTTCCTGGCCTTCTACTTGACCTCGGGCCTGGTGGCATCTGTCGCCCACTGTGTGGTGTCGTGGGGCATGGGCAGGCCTGAGGTGCCCGCCCTCGGCGCCTCCGGCGCGGTGTCCGCCCTGTTGCTGGTCTACGCGCTGCTCTTCCCAAAGGCCCGCTTGCTGGTCTTCGGCATCATTCCGGTTCCGGCCTTGGCCGGCGCCCTCTTCTTTGTCGGGTTAGACCTCTGGGGCCTGGTGGCCCAGGGCCAGGGTGGAGGTCTGCCGATCGGCCACGGCGCCCACCTGGGAGGCGCCCTGTGCGGTCTTGTTTTCTGGTTGGTCGCCTTGCGGGGGAGATTCGGGCCTTCCCCGCGGCTGGATGGCGGTGCCCAAGGAGGGCTGCGGCTGACTCCGGAGGAGGCTGAGCGGTTCGACAGAGTGCGTCGGAAGCTGAGCATTGAGGGTCCGGAGGGTCTCAGCCAGGACGAGACCGAGTTCCTCCGCTCCATTCGCCAGAGGGTGTTGAAAGGTCCCGAGTAGGCTGGGATCCAGGGGCGTGCGATTGTAGGGGCGGACCCCCGTGTCCGCCCGTGCAGGTGTCTCAGAGCGCTCCTGGAAAGCGGTTTTTCCTTCTGCAACGATCCGGCGTTCGGTACGTACAAGAAGCGAGGAGTCGACGATGATGAGATTGGTGTGGATCAGGGCTGTGGTGGTGCTTCTGGCGTTTGCGTCGGTAGTGTCGGTGTCAGCTGACGAGACCAAGAAGTTCCACGGTGAGACCTCTGTCAACGTGATAGAGGTACCGGTGGGCGTGATTGACAAGGCCACCGGCGAAGCGGTGACCGGGTTGACGGCTTCGGATTTTCGGGTTCTCGAAGGCGGTGAAGTCCGGAGCATCACCAATTTCTATGAAGTCGGCAAACCTGGTTCCACGTCGAGGATTCAGTCGAAGGCTCCCATTGCGGACCGGGCGGCTCGGACCCGGCAGCTGGTCTATTTCTTTGACCTCTACTTGATGATGAAGCGCGATCGTGACCGTGCAGTCAAGGCGGTCCGGCAGATCTATCAACAGGGCGTTGGGCCCGATGAAGAAGTCTCGATCGTCTCCTTTGACGGCACCTTGAGGACCCATGTCGACCGGAGCCGGGATCGGCGGCGGATTGCCCGGGGCATTGGAGAGATTGCGGGCCTGAGGGCTCGGGGTGTTGATCAGACGGTGGCCTTCACCGAGGCTCTTTCCGACCAGCCCCCCTCGGGCGAACGGGACAGCAACTTCTACGAGAGGCGGCACCGCAACCGCGAGTATATGTTTGAACTGGAGCGACGGGTCGTTCGTGTCGGTGATGCCCTGTCCGCCACGATGGCCCGTTTCGCCCGGGCCGAAGGCCGCAGGGCCTTGATTGCCTTTACACCGGGCCAGCCTGCGACCAGCTGGTCTCCGTTGGTCGCAGGTGTGGACCTCTTCTATGGCGATGTCGTGTACCCAGCCCAGGATCTCTGGAACACGGTGGCTCTTGAGGCAGCCGACCTGGGTTTCACGCTGTTTATCGCAGATTCTTCGGGTATCGACGTTGGTGGTTCGGCCGATGCTTCATTGGGGGTGGCAGGGGATGTAGTGCAAGGATTTGCCGAAGAGGGAACCACAGGTCGTTTCAACACTCCGGGTTTTGAGGGGCCCGAGGGCAGTTCGGTTGGTGCCGGCGGCGCCAAGGCAGAGACTGAGAGCCTGGGAAATTGGCTTGCCAGGACTCGGAAAAACATGCTGATCTCCGCGGCCGATCTTACTGGAGGCAAGGCCTTCTTTCTCGGTGATATCGAGGCGGCCCTGGACGGCGTGTCGGACCAACTGGGCCACTGGTATTCCATCGCCTATGCCGCCCCGCACGGTGGTGACGGCGGGACCTACGATATCGAGGTTGACCTTCCCGGCCATCCAGACTACGAATTGGTTTACCGAAAGAGGTACGTTGATCGTACAGCCTCAGCACGTGAGGCCCAGGGCATGCGCTCGGCGATGCTTTTTGGGAGTGATGCCAATCCTCTGGGTGTCCTGGTCGAACTTGGTGACCCGGAGTCACGTTTCCGGCTGGGGGCGGCGGGGTCGAAGCGGGTTCGGATTCCCTTCGTCGTCAAGATCCCGATCGGGCGCCTGGACATGGTGCCCCGAGGTGATGTCTTTTGGGGCAAAGTGCTGATCACGCTCTTCGGCACGGACCAGACCGGTAATCAGAGTCCGATCTCCAGCCATGTCCAGCCGATCACCGTGCCGACCGACCAGTTTCACAAGGCCGCAACCAGTGGATTCTTCAGTTACCGGGTGACGGTCGAAATCGAGGGCGGGGCGCAGATCGTATATGTCGGTGTCAAGGATCAAATCAGCGGCAAGACATCGATTGTTTCGAAGGAGTTTTAGCAATTCCCTGTTGACCCCGCGGGGGGACATCCGGGATTTGCATTGACACGAGGTCTCTGTTCCCCGAGGATGGCCGGTATGACTGCAAAGACCGGTATCCTCCGTCAATTCCCGCGCGCCTTCTGGTCCGCCAACGCCATGGAGATCTTCGAGCGGATGGGGTGGTACGGATTCTACGCCGTCTCCACGCTCTATCTGACTGGATCGGTGGCCGATGGCGGCCTTGGGTTTTCCTCGGCTGATCGTGGAGTGATCCAGGGTCTGGCCACCTTCTTCCTCTACCTCTTTCCGGCGGTATTCGGGGCATTGGCCGACCGGTACGGCTACAAGCTGATGTTCCTGGCATCGGCCGTGGTCATGGCGCCGTCATATCTTCTGCTGGCTTTGCCCAGGGGTTTCTGGCCCTTCCTCGGCGCCTATTTCCTGGTTGCCGTGGGCCACGGCATGTTCAAGCCGGTGGTGATCTCCACAGTGGCGAAGTCAACCAACGAGGAAAACGGCTCGATGGGCTTCGGCATTTTCTACATGATGGTCAATATCGGAGGGTTCATCGGACCGATCGTGGCCGGTATCGTGCGCGGCTGGAGCTGGAATTTGGTCTTCTACGCCTCGGCCGGGTGGATTGTTGTCATGTCGATCGTCTGCATGCTGCTCTACCGGGAGCCGCCTCGGGACGCCGAGGCTGAAAGTCAGCGTTCCCTGGGCGAGGTATTCAAGGGCATGGTTGGGGTCATCGGCAACCTGCGGTTTTTCATCCTCGTAACCGGTCTGCTGGTAGTTCTGGTGGTGGGTTCCAAGTGGTGGAGTTTTTCGCTGGTTGGAATGGTTGCGGCCGGGTGGCTCGCGGGGAATCTGATTCTGGATGTACTGCTGCGGTCCGGGCAGAAAAAAGATGAGGGCCGTTCCTGGTTTCTCCAACCGATGGCGATCGGTGAGGGGCGCTATCTGCTGTTTCTGCTGCTGATGGCCGGCTTCTGGGTCTCCTTCAACCAGATCTTCATGACCCTGCCGGAGTACATCCGAGACTACGTCGACACCTCGGATCTGATCGTTACATTCGGACCAGTCGCCGGTTGGATCACCGGCGTCGCCCAGAATCTGGGATTCGACACCACCAACTGGTCGCGGGCGGTGCTGGAGCACGGCCAGGTCAAGCCCGAACATCTGATCAACCTCAACGCTTTCGGCATCATCTGTTTTCAGATCTTGATCTCATTCTTCCTGAGAAAGATCTCGCCCCTGACCAGCATCATCGCGGGCGTATGCGTCACGATCGCCAGTTTCGGTCTCTACCTGGTCGGGATGAGCGGCTGGGTCGTCGTCGCCGCGATCCTGGTCTTCTCGGTTGGTGAGATGATGGCCAGCCCGCGCTCAAAGGAGTACGCCGGGCGCATCGCACCGCCGGAAAAAGTTGGAATGTACATGGGTTATTTCTACTGGTGCGTGGCCTTGGGCAACCTGTTCGGTGGGTTGCTGTCCGGTCTGGCCTATCAGCACTTTGGGCCCCAGGGCGTCAACCGGCCCGATCTGATGTGGATCCTCTTTGCGGCGCTGGCCGGAACCACGGCTGTGTCGCTGGTGGTTTACAACCGGTGGGTGACGCCGCGGAGCTGATACTTGATAGTTTCCAGTTTCCAGTTTCCGGTTTTATTCAATCTCCATATTGCCCAAGGCCCTCAGAGCCTCGAGGAAGGCGTGGGGATCTTCCGGGTTGAGGAAGAGCCGGAGATCGGGGCTTTCGATCAGGACACCTTCGGTCAGTCGGGTCGCGTAGACGCGGGTTGCCATGCCGTCCAGGGAAAATCGTCCTGAGTGATATCCGGGCAAGGAGGATCCGATGACCTTGGATGAGGTCTCCGGGTTGTAGAGTCTGGCGATGCAGTTGGAAACGCTGAATCGTTTTGCACCGAAGGTCAGGTCGACTTCGACGTGGCCGGGCGTTACCCGGTAGCGCAATCGGCTGGGTGAAAGAAAGAAGATAAGGGGAATGAACAGGGTGGCGGCCGCTCCGAGAGCCGTCACGGCCTTGAGTCCGAGCCACACGCTGCTGTCCTCGCCGGAACGAACGGTCTCCCTGTACTGCCCGGCTCCGGAAAGCGCTTCGAGGAAGACTTCCCGTTGGCCCGGTGTGATGACGAAAGGTCGGTCTCCTCCGCTGATGTGGATGACCACGGCGTCCGGTGAGCAGGTTGTCGCCAGCGTGCAGTCACCGAGGTCCGGGAATCGGTAATGGCCGGCACAGTAGCCCGGCAATGACGTGCCGTTGACCCGTTTACCGGGTTTCAGGCGGATTGCCGTGGCCGAGGTGATCGATCCGAGCGGGATTTCTCGGCGGGTGGGGCGAATTTCCAGCCCGCTGGTGATAACGACGTGATCTTGGGTGACCTCGTAGTTGAGGGATCGCGGCAACCAGATGACGGCCGCACCGAAGGCAGCACCGCCGACGGCGAAGACCGAGAGCACGACGCCGAGGACCAGACGCAGACCCTTGAGGTGTTCGGGTGGACGAAAAGTGAAGGGCTCGACCGTCAGGCTCATCGTTCTATTGTACCGCCGGTCAGTACGGCAACTCGGTCTTTGCATCCTCAGGTTGCGTCAACTGGAACTGTTCAGGTCGTGAACGCACGACTTCTTCGAGCCAGGTACCGGGGTACCCTCGCTCAGGGTCGCCGTCTTTTTCGTTGATGTAGCCGTCGTTGTACTTCATCAGGAGGTGCTCGCCAAGAGCCTTCCACCGGTGGACAACGCCTTCTGCGTGGTTGACCGAATAGTCGGTCAGAAACCGGAGAGCCAGGTCGGGATTGGTTTCCATCAACTCAAGCGCGGCCTTTTCGATCACCGGTTGCATCTGGAAGAACTCTCCTTCGAGTTCTTGTTGGAGGGCGAGGATCTCCGGCGCCATGTAGGAGAACTTGAGATTTGCGATGTTGGCGACGAAGTTGAAAACCCACCAGGCGGAGTCCCAGCTGAAGGTACCGAGCGAGCCGACGGTGTAGGACTGCGGCAACGCTGTGATGCCGGCGTACAGCGGCACGTAGCAGGTTGTCCACGTATCGTCGAGCCCATACCAGTAGACGCCACCGATCGCGTCGGGCAGCCAGGATCGGCTCTGCGAGACGAATGAGAAACCTGTCTGTTGGGTCGAGATCGGGCGCTCCCATGAGTGCTTGTCGCCCCCGGCCTCCCAGGTCATCGGGCGCCAGCGGTTGGGAGTCGCGTAGGGGCCGGCGTCGAGGCCTTGTGTCATGTCCCAGGGGGTGCCCTCATAGTGGTCGCGCATCAGTGCCATGACGTCCTCGGTCGACAGTTTCTGATCGGGCTCGATCCACAGGGGATAGGGTTTGGCCTGAGGATCACCGCGGTGGTAGGCGGGATCGAGGCTGTCCTCGAGGGACGGTGCGGCCCTGCGGAAAATCGACCACACACGTGATGCGGTGTAGCGGCGACTTTGCACGGTTGGGGCGTCGTAGGCCTCGGCAAAATTGAAGGGGCGTTTGTCATCGGCCTCCCAGAAGCCCATTTCAACGGCGAAGTCGACGACATCCGGTGCGAAGAGACAGTTAGCGGGATCGTCCATCGGGAACTGTCGAATTCTGATGCCGTTGGCGTAGGCCGAGATGAAGCCGTCAGGAATGCGACGGGCGACCCAGATGGCCCCTGTTCGGTCAGGGCCCTTGCCGATCATCTCCATCAGCCAGACCTCGTTGGGGTCGGCGATCGCAAAGCTCTCGGCGGTCGAACGATAGCCGAATTCTTCGACCAGAGAAGTCATGACCTCGATCGCCTCCCGGGCCGTTCGTGCTCTCTTGAGGGCCAGTTTCATCAGATCCCAATAGTGGATCAGCCCTTCCGGATTCTGGAGTTCTTCCCGGCCGGTGGTCGTCGTCTCTGAGATCGTCAATTGATGCTCGTTCATCAGGCCGACGATGGCATAGGTGTGCTCGGCCTCAGGGATAGCCCCTCGGAGTTTCCCACCCCATTCGCGAATTTCCAACTCGGTTCCCGGTTCGTGGTCTTCGGCGTCTGAGCGCCTGAGGTGGGGGTGGAACCGCCCGTCGCAGGCGTAGGTGATCATCGTCGAGCCGTCAGCCGAGGCACCCTTGGTCACCAGGATGTTGGTGCAGGCGGGCAGCTCGAGCGGGATCACGAGCAGCAGGGCTGCGACGGTGAGGATCCGGATACTATTGGCGAGGCTCATGGGGACTCCTT
>DAOWGJ010000268.1 GCA_030637505.1 Holophagae bacterium | reverse complement strand
GAATAGGCCGTGCCGTCGCCAGACGGGCGCCTGCATTCGGAATGCGCGTGATGGCAACCCCCACCTCCAAGCCGACCGAGGGTTTCGAGGACATCATCTTCGGCGATGTCGAGGCACTGGTAGCCTCGTCCGATGTTCTCTCTCTCCACTGCCCCCTCAACGACAAAACCAGGGGGTTGCTGGGCGAGGCCCGTCTCCGCCGGATGCACCGAGGGGCATTCCTGATCAACACCGCGCGAGGCCCGGTGATCGACGAGGAGGCACTGGTCCGGGTTCTGGAAGACGGCCACCTTGGCGGTGTTGGCTTGGACGTGTTTGCCCAGGAGCCGACTATTCATCCTGGCCTTCTGGGGCGTTCAGATGCCGTTCTTCTGCCCCACATCGGATCGGCGACCAGGGAGGCGCGGTCGGAGATGGCCGAGCTGGCCGCCCGAAATGTCCTGGCGGTCCTGGCCTGCGACGAACCGCCGAGTATCGTCGTCCGGGGGCGATGAGAATTTCGAGGGGAAACCATTGAACCGCAAAGACACAGTGTGGCCCCTTGGCCGCAACCAAAACGGAAATTGCAGACCCAACAATCTCCTGAGATGGGTTGCTGTCGATGAAAAAGGTAACGCAGAGACGCAGAGGCGCAGAGCAGGAACTGGGGAGTTTGACCGTGAATTCTTCGGGGGTGTTGAAGCTGTGGTTGCCGAATTTCTTCGAAGAAAATTCGAAGAGATGAGGCTCATTTTCTTTCCGTTTGACGGATAAGGGTGGCACCCGCTGCATCGCCTTGCGGCGCGAGTCCCCTGATCTCTGCGTCTCCGCGTCTCTGCGTTTATTGTTTTCATTCTCCTCTCAGATGCAGCGTAAATCATAAGAGAAAAGAAAGGTTAGAAATTTCCTTTTTTCTTTAGGCTGTTCTTGGCGTCCTTCGCGCTCTTCGCGGTTCAATCTTGTTTTCCGGCCTGTTCCATCTCCGTAACCTGGATTCTGCTGGGCCGCCCGTCTTCCATCTCGGTGACGACAAGCTGGAGGTCCTGCCACACCATTGCCGTGCCGACGACCGGTGGTTGATCGGACATTTCCGCGATCAGGCCGCCAATTGAGAGCAGATCCTCCGGCAGTTCAAATCTCCGGTGCAGTATTCGCTCGAGCCGGCGCAGAGAGACATGGCCCGCAACCGACCAACCGTCGTCGGTCTCCAAAAGATCAGGTACCCGGCCACGGTCGAATTCATCGTGAATCTCGCCGACGACCAACTCGATGGCGTCCTCGAGAGTGACGATGCCGGCACACCCTCCGAATTCGTCCAGGATCACGGCCATGTGCTGACCTGAGGTTCTGAACTCCCGAAGCAACTCGGGCAACGGCTTGGTTTCGGGGATGAACAGGGCCTCCACGGCCAGCGAGGGCCAGTCGTCCGGCGCCGGCACCTCCAAGAGCCTTTTGGCATGGATGATTCCGATGATCGCATCGGGCGATCCGTCAACCAGAGGGAAACGGCTATGGCCGGCCTCGGAAACCGCTTTTAATACCTGAGGAAGGCCCCATTCGCGATCCAGGGTCTTGACCTGGGGGCGGGCCACCATCACTTCCTGGGCCACGGCCTGCTGAAATCTGAGAACCGATTCAATCATGTGCCGGGCGTCCGGCGGCAGCTGGGCGTGGCGGTGTGCCAGGCGAAGCATGAAGAGAAGGTCCCTCTCGGTCACTGGGACATCGGGTTTGGCCCCCCGAGAGAGGCGGTGTGCCAGCAGACCGAGGACCGAGTTCAGGGGCGTCAATACCAAATCCAGGAGGTAGAGTGGGCCGGCAACTCGGGCCGAAACCCACTCGGCGTGCTGCTGGGCCAGCGTTTTTGGGGTGATCTCCCCAACGATCAGAATGGCCAGGGTCATCACGCCGATGGCAAAGGCCAACCCCCCCTCTCCGGTCATCCGGAAGGCGATTCTCGAGGCAATGGCTGAGGCGACGACGTTGACGAGGTTGTTGCCGACGAGAATCGAGATCAACAGCTGTTGAGGTGCGTTCGCCCATCGGTTGAGTCCGGCACGGGTCAACCTACCGGTTTCGAGACGGAGTGCTTCGAGGCGGGTGACCGGCAAGGATGTCAACGCAGTTTCCGACGCCGAGAAAAAGCCCGAGCCCAGGAGGCAAACGGCTACGGTAATGAGGTCTCGCTGGAGTGCGGGGTCCATATGGCCATCCTAGTGTAGTGCGTCTAAAGTCTCTACCACCTCTTGGCGGCCCTCCACACCGGTGGCTGCGTTACTCCTCCTTGAAGTAGTCAAACTACGACTGCGTCGTCGCGTCTTGCCACCGGCGCGGATGCCTCGCAAACTGATGGAAGGTACTTCAGACGCACTACACTAGCTGTCAGCTGATTGCTCCGACTTTTCTTGGCGGGCTGCTTCAATGAAACGGCTGGAACGGTAGATGTAGTTGAATCCTGACAGGATGACGAGAGCGAATGACGTGTAGAAACACAGGGGCGGCAGCCAAAGGGGCACCATCGTCAGATTGGCCAGGAGGACGACCCCGATGGTCACAATGTGCATCAGGGTCGTCGCCTTGCCCAGAACCGAGGGCGGGAAACTCCGGATGTCTTCCACCAGATACAAGACCAGCACAACCACCATAATGAAGAAATCGCGGAAGAGAGCGAGAATTGTCAACCACACGGGAATGACCACTGCCTGCCCCATCGGGATCGTCAAGGTGACATAGGCCGTTACCAAAAGAAGCTTGTCTGCGATCGGGTCGAGATAGGCGCCGACAACCGATTCCATGTCGAATCGACGGGCCATCCAGCCGTCGAGAGCATCGGTCAGTCCGGCCACGATCAGAGTCCACAGGGCCAGCCGAAAGTCTCCCTCAGCCACAGCGATGACGAAAAACGGCACGATGGCCATCCGCATCAAGGTGATGAAATTGGGCAGCGTCAGGGGTCGGAGGCGCCTCTCTACCTCCGTCCTGATCTTGCCCTTGGTCTTGACCTCCTCGATCATGAAGTGACCCGATTCTTCAACCACAAGATCCTCAGACCCTTGAGAGTCAAATCGGGATCCACATGGTTGATCAACTCCGAGTGCTCGCCGAAAACTGCCGCAAGGCCACCGGTCGCAATGACCGGAGCATCGCCCAGCTCGTCCAGAATCCTGCGCGTGACACCCTCGACGGCGCCGAGATAGCCGTAGAACAGTCCCGACTGGATGGAGTCCACCGTGCCCTTTCCAATCACTCTCTCGGGCGGCGCCATCGCCACCTGAGGCAGTTTGGCGGTCTTCGACGACAGCGCATCCGCCGTCACCCCTGGGCCCGGCGCGATCGCACCGCCGAGGTACTCGCCCTTGGCCGAGACGACTTCCCAGGTCAATGCCGTCCCGAAATCCAGGACGATGCACGGCCCCCCGTACAACTGGTAACCGGCAACGGCATCACACAGCCGGTCGGCGCCCAAATCCTGGGGAGTATCGACCAGTAGCGGCATGTCCGACCGGATTCCCGGCTCGACAAAAAAGGGCTGGTGACCCAGGTATCGAGCCACACCCTCGCGCAGTCGGGGATCCAAAGGCGGCACCACCGATGAAACCGCGACACCCTCCAGGTCGGCCGGCCGAACGCCGTCCCACTCCAGAAGCTGCAGCAACCACATCCCGACCTCGGCGGCCGTCCGTTCGGCATGCGTCGTCAACCGCCAGTCAGTCTTTACCTTTTCGCCCTGAAAGAGCCCGACCACGGTATTGGTGTTGCCGACGTCAAGCGCCAAGAGAAATTTGTTCACGCCGGACCACTCCTTTTCGACCGTCCCTCATCTCATTATCCCTGAAAACCGGTCGCATTGTTAGAGACCGGATCATACACGGCCGAAGACTCACAACAAACCCATGACGGCACCCTGATCCCCGCCGGCTCCACTACAATCTCCCTGATGACCGATTTCCTGATAGACAGCCCCTCCGGCCCAATTGCCGGGTCAACCATCGGCGGCGGGCCCTGTTTGATTCTGGTAGCAGGCCTGGGCGCCTCCCGGGATCTCTGGGGCGAAATGCCGGCCCTGCTGGCGAAGACCTTCACCGTAGTGACGCTGGACAACCGCGGCATTGGCGGCTCGCGCGGCGGTTCGCAGTTCACGGCCGACGGCGCCGCCGAGGATATCTGGGCCGTGGTCGATCATCTGGGCCACGAGACCACGGCCCTGTTGGGTTCCAGCCTCGGCGGCCTGATCGCCCTCAGAGCGGCTCTCTCACGCCCGGACCGAGTCAGCCGGATGGTCATCGTATCGACGGCGGCACGCATGACGAACCACGGGCGACGCTCGATCGGGCTGCTGCGCGACATGCTCGAATACTTTCCGCCCGAGGACTTCGGCCGCAGCCTGATGACCCTGGGCTTCGCCCCGTCCTTCCATCGCCGCCTGCCGGGATTCGTCGACCAGGCGGCACAACTCTACGGTCTCGATCCTCTCGATGTCCCCGGGGCCCTGGCCCAGGCGGAACATATGCTCGAAGGCTGGGACGATCGAGAGTCCCTTGAATCTCTCCAGATACCAGCCCTGATTCTGGCAGGACAGCGAGACGGCGTCGTCGCCTGGGAAGACACCGCCGAGATCGCCGAGGCACTGCCCCTGGCGGATTTCATCAGTGTGCCCGACGCCGGCCATTCGGTCCTCGCCGAAAGCGGCCGACACGTATTCGACCAGGTTGTCGGATTCCTGGAGGGTTGACCAACTGTGACCCGGCGGGACAATTGAACCGCCTGCGAAGCGGGTAGCGGGACGTAAGATCTGCCCGAAAGGCCGGTCGGTTTTCGCTTGGTTTCGCCTCAACCGGGCAGGGGAAAGACTCGATTTCGACCGGCACTCTTGGCCCGGTAGAGTTGGGCGTCGGCCTCGCGGATCAGCCCGTCGACATCCTGACTCGGTCCCAGAGTGGCGATGCCGATGCTGACGGTCACCCTGATTTCCTGCCCGTCGAAGGTGAACGAAAGTGCTTCGATCTGCTGCCGGACCATCTCACCTAAGGTCTGAGCGCCCTTCATATCGGTCTCAGGAAGAACCACGGAAAATTCCTCACCGCCATATCTCGCCAGCAGCTCATCCCGGCGAACGCGTTCCTGGATCACGTGGGCTACCCTCTTCAGTGTTGTATCGCCCGCCAAGTGTCCATGCGTATCGTTGACCCTCTTGAAGTGATCGAGATCTAACATCGCCAGCGACAAAGGCCGTTCATGCCTCTTGGCCCGAGCCAGCTCCCGCTCGAGGAATTCCAGGAAGAACCGCTTGTTGTGCACGCCCGTCAGTCCATCGAGAATCGTCAGGCGATAGATCTCCTCGTGATAGAGGGCCTCGACATTTCCACCGACGATGAACTTGAAGACCAAACCGCCGGTTGTGATCAGATCTCCATTGGAAAGCGGCCGCGCCCGTTCGATTTCGACATCATTGACGTGGGTGCCGTTGGTGCTTCCCAGGTCCTCGACCCAATATCGGTCTTCCTCGAGGAAAACACGGGCGTGTTTTCTGGAGACGTTGGGCGCCTCAGTGACGACCGTACTGGTTTCGTCCCGTCCGATCGTCACCACGTCCTTGATCGGATACCGTTTTCCGAGATCGCCCCCGTAGATCTGCACCACGCAGGCGTTCTGCTGTTCCTCGGAAGTTGGCTTTCCCGCCGGAATGGATATGATCGTTTTCTCCGTAGTCATCGGTCCCCCACCCACGTCAATCCGACGCAGAAGACCAGTGTACTGCGTCTTAGATTCTCCTCTCCTAGCGTACTGCGTCTGAAGTCTCTACCACCTCTTGGCGGCCCTCCACCCCGGTGGCTGCGTTGCTCCTCCTTGAAGTAGTCAAACTACGACTGCGTCGTCGCGTCTTGCCACCGGCGCGGATGCCTCGAAAACTGATGGAAGGAAAGCAGACGCAGAACACTAGCGACCACCGAAATAGAGAGGGCCGTCGCTCAAACCCACACCGAGACGGTCAAGGCGGATAATCCGGCCTGCCGGCAGCTGAACCCAAAAATCCTCCCCAATCCCGCCTTCTTCCCCCGGACGGTCGTCGGCCTGTTCAACGATGTCCGACCAAAGAGCCCCTCCCGGCCTATGGGAAATCCGTCGTACCCAGTTCCAGGTTAGAATCGTAGGGTGCCGGCGTTTCACTGTTGTGTTATTTCTGACTACAAGGAAGATCGATGGCATCAATAGAAACACGAGCCCTAACGGTTGTCTTGATCACGATCGTCCTGTGCCTGGGATCCACGTTCACTCCCGTCGTACTCGCCCAAGGCTGTCCCGAGCTGGTCGGCGGATGGACCTATGGACCCACCAGCACCGTTGCAGCGTCAGGCGATTTGGTGTATTTCGGAAGTGGCGCGGTCCTGCAGATCGCCGATGCTTCTGACCCGGCAAATCCACAAATCGTCGGGGAGGTGGCTCTCACAGGCGAGATCCGAGGAGTGGCCGTAGTGGGGATCTACGCCTACGTTGCCACTAAACTCGACGGATTACGGATCATCGACGTCGGTAACCCTTCCCAGCCGTTCGAAGTCGGCGCTCACGAAGATTCCTTTTGGACCAATGCCATTGCCGTTGACGGCGACTACGCCTACATGGCGGGCTCGACGTTCCGGGTGATAGACATCAAAACACCCTCAGAGCCCGTCCAGGTCGGCTTCTTCGACACGCCGGGGAACGCCAGGGACATTGTCGTATCCTCAGGCTATGCCTACGTGGTGGAATGGGATGAGGGTCTCCGAATCATCGACATCAGCACACCCGGGTCCCCATCCGAGGTCGGCTTCTTCGACATGCCAGGGTACACCAGGGGCATTGCCGTGGCCGGCGGCTACGCCTATGTTGCGGACGGGGAGGAGGGTCTGCGGGTGATTGACATCAGCACGCCCGGATCCCCGTCCGAGGTCGGTTTCTACCAAACGGCAGGGTCCGCCTACGACGTTGCCGTTTCCGGTGGATACGCCTACATCGCGGGCTCGGACTTTCTGGTCATCGACGTCAGCACGCCCTCAGAGCCCGTCCAAGTCGGCTTCTTAGATTCGGGGGGCTATGTCATTACAGTGGCCGGTGATCTTGCCTTTGTCGCCGCTGGTTCTTCCGGCGTGCTGGTGATCGACGTCAGTACGGTGGATGCCCCCATTGTCGTCGGGGCCTTGGACACACCGGGAGGCATAGGCGACGTCGCAGCAGCCAATGGCTTCGCCTACGCAGTTGGCGGTAGTGGTCTCCAGGTCTTCGATATCAGCACACCGTCTGATCCCATTCGGGTCGGCGTTCAGAGCCCACCGACGATCGCAATAGACGTGGCCGTGCAGGGCGATTACGCATACCAGATCGTCATAACAGGGTTGGAGGTAATCGACATCAGCACGCCGGCCACTCCAACGGTCGTCGGCTCGTGGGACACACCGGACTGGCTCTTAAGCGTTGCCGTTGCCGGAGACTATGCCTACGTTTCGGCCCATTCTTCGGGCTTGCGGATCATCGACATCAGTACGCCGTCAGATCCGATCGAGGTAGGGTTTTTCGACCCGGAGAACACAAGCATCATCCGTGTTGCGGTGTCCGGTGGTTATGCCTACGTGGCCGGCTCAGGCGGCCTGCGGGTCATCGATATCACCACACCCACCTCACCGTTCCAGGTCGGCATTTTGGAAAACTTATCCGAGATCTGGGGGGTTGCCGTGTCCGGAGGCTTTGCCTATGTCGCAGAATGGGCCAATGGGCTCAAGATCATTGACGTCACGACGCCCTCAGAGCCCTTCGAAGTTGGGGCGATCTCTTCACCGAGCTACACCAACGAAGTTGAGGTGGCCGGGGACTTCGCCTTCGTCCCCACCGAGTGGGCAGGCCTCTGGGTGATCGATATCAGCGAACCGTCACAGCCGGTTGATCTTGGGTCCTACGACACGGCGGGGGACGCTATGACCGTCGCCCTATCGGACGGCCTCATCTTTGTAGGGGAGAATGCAACCGGATTTGAGATCTTCCGGGGGTGTTCCCTTCTCTTGGACGGTTTCGAAACAGGCGACACCTCGGCGTGGTCCTCGGTAATCGGAGCCTCACCCTGAGCCTCTCAGCCGGCCAGCCTCCTCCAGCCCTTCGGCGATCGTTCGGCGAAGCACCGGATTGAGAGCGAGGGCCTGATCGAAGGCCTCAACCGCCGCGGCAGCCACAGCTGCGCGGGTCGGGCCGGTTCCCATAGCCGAGGCCCGTTGAAGCAAAAGAAACCCTCGAACCTTGAAGGCGTCGGACAGCTGCGGGTTG
>DAOWGJ010000313.1 GCA_030637505.1 Holophagae bacterium | reverse complement strand
CCCCCGGCCCGACGATCTGGAGACGTGAAACCGCCACAGGCCCCCGGCCGGACCACAGCCCTGCATAGTCGTCGATGTCGTGGGGAAAGTGGCTGACGATGATGCCTGCCGGTGCGGTTGCCGGGATCAGTCTGGCCCAGGAGCTTGTACCGTCAACTCGGTGAAAGACAGCCATCAGAAGAGGGACCCTGAAGATAGTCTTGTTCAGGCGGCCGAGAATATTGAGAGGGGCATCGATCTCTGCGAAGACCATGTGAGGTGAAGGCGGAACTGAAATCCCCGGACCGCCGACCTCGAGAGTGGCCGTCCCCAGGTCCCGCCATCGGTGTTCCAACGGTTTGGGCCGTTTGGCAAGCAGGAGCAGGACACGATCCTGAGCCGATTTTTCCAAACGGTATTCCAGGAAGAGTGTGCGCCAGGTCTGTGGGGCATCAAGGAGTGCTCGCCTCTTGCCCACCGGCGCGAAGTCATCGAGCACGAAGTCCGGGGCCTTGGGCCCGGAAAGTCCGCCTGCTGTCAGCCGGTCCAGTTCGGGGGTGAAGGCCGAATAGAGCTGCATCGAGCGCAGGGGCTGGAAGGGAAGATTGTTTGCGGGCGCATACATCAGCTCCCACGGCACGACCGTGATGCCGTTGGGCGCTCCAGCCATTCGGCCGACCCATGATGTCGGCAGCCTGAGTGGGGCAATATTGCGCCTGGAGACGTCCGCCAGTGTCTCCCGCGTGTGTTCCAGGTGCACCAGCCGGGCGATGTTGGCAGGACCGTGGTGTCCCAGGGCGACGATCCGGGGAAGAGCTGCCGGGCCGAACGGCAAGGCCCCGGTGAGGGTTCCGACGACGACCACTGTCATAGCGCCGGCCAACAGTCCCAGGGCCGCCCGCCTGGCCGCCCCCAGGGCGGCCAGGCCGAGGAGGGCAACGACAAAGGGCACGAAAAGAAACTGGTGCCCGTCCTGCCGAACGAAGGCCAGGCGGAAGGTGATCAGGAGGCCGGGCGCCAGGATCAGAGCCGTCGAACCGAATGCCGGAGTTTTTCGGGTCAGAAGAAGGCCGCCGCAAATGACGCCGACCAGCACCAGTATTCCAGCGGCGAGCGTCAATCGAGGACCGATGATGCTGGCAGCCGCCGCATAACCGTCGACAACCTCAAGAGCCCCGCCGATCCACGCTCGAAGCACGGCCACGGATGGGAACAACAGGGCGGCCAGAATCACCGCGGTGAACCCGGCCGCCGTCGCCGTCGTGATAGGGACCTTGAGTCCCCTGCGTTTCCAGATCAAACCTGCGCCGATGACGACGGTAACCGCCGCCGTGATACCCAGCGAGGTCTTGACGAAAGGCACGATGCCCGCAATTACGCCCGCAGCCACGGCCGGCCACACTGCCTTGGTTCTCAGACCCGTCAGCATCAGCAGAGCAACAATGAGGACGACGAATCCTTCGAATCGCAGTCCGACGGCGCCCGCGACAGCCCACATGCCGGCGAATGCCAGGATCTGGACCGGTTGTTTCCCTCGAAAGAGGACCGTCAACCCACAGATGACCAAAAACCCCTGAAGGGCGATGCGAAAGCCGTTGGCCAACAGCAGGTGGTTGCCGACATCCTGCGGTGCAGCCAGCCACCCCAGAGGTCCGTAGGCGAAGACGACATCGCGACCGAAGGCCCAGCCCTGGTCGGCGGCGATATTGACGACCCACTGCCAACCGGAGTCGATGCCGGGCGCCCCCAGCGGCAAGGCTTCAAATGGGAAGGTCAGGATTGCAGCGGCGATCACCGCGGCCGCGGCGAGCCTCTCAGCGGTCCTAGAAGACATATGGACCGCCGAGCTGCGAAGAGGAAATAATAGCCACAAAAAGGCACAAAAAGGCACAAAAAGAAAGACAAAGAACGCAGAGGCGCAAAGACGCAGAGAAAGAGAAACGAAAACAATGAACAACGGAGAGGATCGTTGTGGGGAGCAAGCGAGGCAGGCGTCTCGCCAGTTCAACTGGTTTCTTTTTCTGTGCCTTTTTGTGGCTATTTCTTAAATCTTGCAGAAGACGAAGCTGAGAGCTGAGAGCTGAGAGCTGAGAGCTCACGGTTTCCCCCTCACTTCTCGAACGCCTTCACAAACGCCTCGACCTCATCGACCAGGGAATCCGGAGTCGAGGCACCCGCGGTCAGTCCGACGCAGTCGACACCCTCGAGCCATTTCGATTGAATGGCTTCGGGTCCCTGAATCAGGTATGAGGTCTTGATCTTCGAAGTGATTTCCCACAAATGATGCGTATTGGCACTCATCGAACCACCGATCACCAGAATGATGTCGATCTCGGGATCGCCGGCCAGGGCGCGTGCGGCATCCTGGTTTTCCTTGGTGGCATAGCAGATCGTGTCGGCTCTGGAGGTGTTGGGATTCGCCCGTTCGATGACCTGGACGGTCTCTTCGTAGTGTTCCGCGTTCAAGGTCGTCTGGTAGAAAATGCGAAGGGCAGAATATATCGACCAGTCGATCGCCTGCGCCTCCTCGAGGGAGGAGATGACGTCATAGCACTCGGTGTCCAGGTCATGGGTGTAGCCGATGACCTCCCGGTGACCTGCCTCCCCGATGAATACCAGGTGACATGCTTCATCAAGAGCGGCCCGACTCTCCCGGTGGATGTCGTAGACGAAGGTGCAGGTGGTGTCCAGTACCTCGAGCCCTAAAGTATGGGCTTCCCGGTGGAAGGACTCCGGGACTCCGTGGGCGGAAAAGACGATCGCCGGCTCGTTGACGTCCGCGATGGCCTCCACCGTCCGCATGCCCAACTCTTCCATCTCCT
>DAOWGJ010000023.1 GCA_030637505.1 Holophagae bacterium | reverse complement strand
CGGCCGGCCCCAACCCTTGGCTCGGCCGCGAGTTCGCCCGAGTCGAGTTCGGCCTTCAGTTGCTCCAGTTCGTTGCGAAGGTCAAGCGCCGTCTGGTACCGACGGTCGGGGTCCTTGGCCAGACAGCGGCGGATGACGCGACCCAAATGGCGCGGAAGCGACGGGTTGGCCTCGGTGACCAAGGCCGGCTCATCCTTGAGGATCGCACCGATTGTCGACATGCTGGTGTCGCCGCGGAACGGCCGCTCGCCCGTAGCCATCTCGAAGAGGATCGTGCCCAGCGAAAAGACGTCCGACCGCGGGTCGACGGTTTTTCCCTCCGCCTGCTCGGGCGACATGTAGGCCACGGTGCCGAGGATCCTTCCCTCCCCTGTCACTGCGGAGGCTGTGTCCAGCTGCGTCCCCTCCCCAGATCCCGAGGGGTCATGCAGCTTGGCCAACCCGAAATCGAGCACGCGCAGCCGGCCCTCGTTGTCGACCATGATGTTGTCCGGCTTGAGATCGCGGTGGGTGATCCCCTCGCGGTGCGCACGGCTGACGGCATCGGCCAGTGGAATGGCAGTCTCCAGCAACCGGCTCGGGGTGAAGCCCTTCCTGGGAATCAACTCACCCAGGGTTTCCCCCTCGATCAGCTCCATCGTGATGAAGTGAACGCCGTCGGCCTCCTCGACGGAATGCAGGGTCACGATGTTGGGGTGGTTCAAGGCGGCTACGGCCTGGGCCTCACGCTGGAAACGCGCCCGCCGGTCCGGATCGGCGGCCATCTCTTGCGGCAGCACCTTGAGCGCAACGCGGCGGTGCAGCTTGGTGTCCTCGGCGACGTAGACTTCGCCCATCCCACCCTTACCGAGCATACTGATGATCTCATAATGGGCAAGCATCCGGCTGATCAAGATTGTCCCCCCGAGTTTCTACTTGCAAAATTGTACCTGAGTCTGGAGATCACCTCAATCAAGCACACCATCTCTCCCTTGTCACAACTCGACAGCATCAGGAGCGGGGGCAAGAAACAATGTCAGGGACCGCGTCAGATGGCAGCGACCGGGGCGGCGCCAGTGAACAGCGTCAGGACCCGCGACCAAAGCATCCAATCGCAAAGAGCCGATAGCCGATTGCTGAGAGCTGAGAGCTGAGAGCTGACAGCTCCTAATACCGCAGCAACGCCCCAATCGAACCGACAGCCTCCATGTCCTGTGCCGCCCCACCCGAGACGACCTCGACCCGTCCGCCGGTTTCCATCACCACCTGGGCCAGGCGATCGACCAACTGAGACACCGGCTGCAAGCCCGCCTGACACTTGGGGCAGAACCCGCTGGTCTTGGTGACCAGGGAACCGCACTCCCGGCACTCCCCGCCCTCCGCATCGATGGTCTGCTCATAGACCAATGTCCAGACCCGCATGTCGCTGACGACATCGCACACCTCGTCCAGGCCGGCCACGGCTCGTCCGTTCTGATGCAGTTCGGACAGCAGGCCTTCGACAACACGGCACTCCTGATCGCGTTCCATTCGTCGCTGGACCTCGATCGTCCCTTCCAGGACCTCCTTCTCGGTGGCAGCAACAGCCAGAGAGATGCTCTCGATCAGTTTCCCGTGCAACCGTCGGGGCAAGAGCCGCTCAATCTGGACCGTGGTCCGTGGCGAACCGGCGATAATCAAACGGTCGAACGGCGCCTCCAAAGCCAAGTCCCTCAGAGCGTCGATGATGCTCTTGGCGTGGGCGGTCACCTCGTGGTCATGATGTCGTTCATGTCGTTTCTCGGCCCGCCACTGGTCGACGCCGACCCCGCGGGACCGGCCAGCAATGTCCGACAATAGATGGCGATGCTCGGTAATCTCTCCGAGATAAACGGTAAACAATCGGGCGTTTCTGGCATCCGCCAGTACGACGGCATAGCGCTCGTTTTCGTCCATTGCCTCGACCACCGGCCTCAAGAAGGCGCCCCGCCTCCAGAAGGCCGACGACGGAAAATGGACCCCAGCCTGATGTACCTCCTCCAACCCGGTCTCTGGATGCACGACGACCATCGCCGCACGACCCCGTGGTTCGACGCTCGAAATCAACTGGAAGGCCCGTTTCGCTGCATCATCCAATTGTTGATCGGCTCCGCTTTCCGAGCGCAAGTTCTTCAAGATGGCTTCCGCCTGCACCAGAAATCCACCGTGTCTGTTGGCTCGGGATCCCTGGTCCAAATCCACGTAAAGGGTCAGAGTGTTGCTTTCCTGTTGAGTAAGGCAATGCAACCGACTGAGTACGCCGCGACCAAGCATGGGCACCTCCTTGTGTTATGTTCCTCTCTCCATGGTACACCCCCTTGCAATGAGCGGGAAACGTACCGGCCTTCGGAAGCGGCATGCTGATCGAGGGGAAAAATCTTGGCCGCTCCGGTACCCGTTCATTGCATTAATGCGCTGTGCGCCTCCCGGAAAGGGAGCAAACAAAAAACAATACGACCTTTCTCGGACGGGGCGTGCGGTCCTTGATGTTGTCCTGACACAACCTCCCGATTTAAACAACGATGCGGTCAACATCAAGGGGGGCACGCCGCAGAGATCGTGATCAAAAGGAAACTCTCAAACTGGGCGCTACGCTCATCGCGTTCGATAGGACGCGGTGGCGTGAACCCACGGCGACCCCCTCAGCGAACGAGTGTTGGCTAACGCCGTAGGCCGCCGAGGCTATTTTCCTCAAGGGCCAGATTTCTCACGATTCGAAGCATGTTGTTCCTTGAGGGAAATGGCCGAGCGGGGGCGATCGGTGGTCTTGTGGTTGACGGTGCCTTTAGGGCGACCACGAAGGCCGGTGTTGGAATTCAGGGGCCAAGGCAGACGACAGCCACCCAGGAGTGAGTAACAGCCCAGGTGTCGAGCGCTATAATCACCCGATGGAGTTTCTATGAAAGAACTGGATGTCCGTCACCTTGCTTGCCCTGGACCTGTGTTGGCTCTCAGAGACTGTCTGGCCCACGGTGAAACCCTGATCCGTCTCCACGTCGCCGACGCCCTGGCCCTCTCCAACGTCACCCGCTTTGCGCAGACCCGGGGAGCTGATGTCGAATCGGTCCCTCAAGAGGGCGGCGGTTTTTCGATCGAAATAGCGGCGGATTCTGGCTCTTCGACCGCCCGCTCCGGTGAGGAGGCGCTTCTCGTCTGCGATGTCCCGCAATCTGAAGGTCCAACGATCATCCAGGTGACGTCCAAAGTCATGGGTCAAGGCGACGACGATCTCGGGGAACTCCTGCTGCGCTCGTTCCTCAAGACCCAGGCACAGTTGGAAACGAAACCGTCGGCAATCCTCTTCTACAACGACGGGGTCAAACTGTGCTGTCACGGGTCCCTCCTGATCGACGATCTTCGAGCCCTGGAGTCCGAAAATATCGAGATCATCGCCTGCGGCACCTGTCTCAATTTCTTTGAATTGGCCGACCAACTGGAGGTCGGCCGGGTCACCGACATGCTGGAGATCTCCTCGATCCTGGCCCAGGCCGGCCGCCTGATCCACCCGTGATCTACCTGGATCACGGCGCGACGTCCTTTCCCAAGGCGCCCGGGGTCTCGGCAGCCGTCGCGCGGTTCATCGACGAGTCGTCAGGGAACCCGGGGCGCGGCGGCCACCGGCTGACGATCGCGGCCTCCAGGGCGATCGAAGATGCCAGAGCCGCGATCGCCGAAGTGCTGGACGCCGATCCTGAACGCACACTTCTCGGTCCCAGTGCGACATTCTGGCTCAACACCATCCTGTGCGGACGGCTGGGCCCGGGTGGCCGAGTGGTGACAACCGCGCTGGAACACAATTCGGTCATGCGCCCCTTGAGGTGGCTGGAAGCCCAGCGGGGCATCGAAGTCGTTGTTGTCGAGGGGACCGAATCGACAGGCGTCCCGACACCAACAGAGGTACAGGAGGCCGTCGATCAGGCGCCGACGGCCCTGGTGATCCTGAGCCACGCCTCCAACGTCAGCGGGGCGATCATCCCGGTGGAGGCGATCGCCTGCCGAGTCGCGCCAACTCCGGTCGTCGTCGATGGCGCCCAAACTGCCGGAGCGCTGCCCTTCGCCTTCTCCCGGTCCAGTGTGGCCGCCTTCGTCTGTTCAGGACATAAGGGGCTCCAGGGACCGGCCGGGACCGGCGTCGTCCTGCTGGCCCGGGGCTTCGAGATCCAACCTCTGATACGTGGCGGAACGGGCTCCCGCTCGGAGAGTGAGGACATGCCCGCCATCCTGCCGGATCTCTTGGAAGCAGGAACGCCCAACGGCCCAGGCATCGCCGGTGTGGGCGCCGCCTGCGAATGGCTGGCCGATCGGACAGTCCAGGCGATCCAGATTCACGAGAGGCTGCTGATTCAACGATTTATCTCCGGAATTCAGAACTTTCCCGGCCTCAGAATTCCAGGCTGGGTCAAGGACATGCCACAGACCGGCGTACTCAGCTTCACGATCGAGGGAGAGGATATCGGCGAATTGGCCACCTGGTTGGACCGCGATCGGGGCATCGCCTTGCGGGCCGGGCTTCACTGCGCACCGGCGGCCCACCGCCGTCTGGGCACCTTTCCGACCGGGACGCTCAGGGTCAGTGTCGGGCCATGGAACACTGAGGATGATATTGATGCACTGGTGACCGCTTTGGAGGATAGGCCGGGTTACACTCCCAACTCATGAATCACTCCTCAAAAGACCTCCTGATTGTTTTCGGCTCGGTTCAGCGGGTCATGCGAGCCGAAAAAGCCGCCCGGAGCGCCGGTCTCGCCGTTGACACCATTCCGGCCCCTCGTGTCGTCAGTTCCGAATGCGGGGTGGTACTCGAAGCCTCTGCCGACGATTCGAGCGCTCTTGGCGCCGTCTTCGATGACCTCGGAATCGAGCCCTCCGCAATTTATAGGCGCCGAGGCGAGGCCTGGATGCCTTCCT
>DAOWGJ010000201.1 GCA_030637505.1 Holophagae bacterium | reverse complement strand
GCGCTGGCACAACCGCCTGATCGAGATCAACATCCAGAACCTGGCGGCTGTCCCCTCGATCGTCTACGGCATCCTCGGCCTGGGGGTCCTCGCCCGGGGGATCAACCGAAGACAGCATGTAAAGGGCATCCCGGTTGGGGCCGTCCGATGAATCGACTGCCAGCCAGACCTGGCCCAGGAGGCCGGCTGGATTGGGCGTTTCGAAGGAATTGCCCCCGGTTCCCTGCCGACCCCCGAGGTTGGCGAAGAAGAACTCAAACGAGGGTTCATCGACGCCGGGGTCTCGGGCGTCCAGTGATCGCCACACGACGAACACGGTCAAGGCAAAACCGGCGTTGCCGGCCAGATACAGTTCACCCTGGCGACCGACGGCCAAGGTTCCCCAGATTGGAGGCGGCAACAAGACCTGGGGGTTCGAGAAAGTCCGGCCGCCGTCAGTCGAGCGACTGAAGACCCGGTCGCCCCATCGATTTGCCGCGGTGCTCCAACTTTGGTAGATGTTGCCGCGGCCTATACCCTCCGTTTTGTCAATTGTGACCCAGACCTTGTCCCCACCGAAGGCCTCCTCAGGCCCCGCCCACGACTGACCGCCGTCTGACGAGTCAAAAAACTCAGCTTGGACAAGGTCGTTGGAGAAGATCGAGAGGCTGTTGTAGAAGAAATGCCCGTCGGCATCGCACTCCAGGATCGGGTCCGATCGGAAAATGCCGTTGTTCAACGAACCGGGGTTGATCCAGGTCCGTCCTCCGTCATTGGACCATGCCACGCCTGCCTCCCGGAAATTGGAACTGACAGAGTCGAACTGCCGCCATCCGATAACCATGCGGTTGGGAGCCGTGGGATCGATCGCCAGTGACGGTTCGTTGGCCGCATCGCCTCTGGTATTGAGATGGTCCTCGGTGACGTTTACCTGAACGCTGAGATATCCGTTGCGGATGATCTGAGCTGCCGTCTTGTCTTGAGTCAGGGCTTCGACGACCGACGCGGGCGCCGGAGGATCGCCGGGACGTTCAAGGACGATGCCTTCGCTCTGTTCCTGGCGAATTTCGGAACCGTACGCCAAAGTCGAAAGAGAATAGACTGCTGCACAGATTACCAATGGAATGCGTATCATAGAAAATGTCTCCTTGAGCATCTTACGAAATTTTTGTCCTCAGGATATGGGTTAAAATAGAAGCCATGAGAAAACAACCGGATATTCGGAGGGTCTGACCATGACGGTAGCGTGGATGGTGCTGATGGTCGTTGGAGGACTGGTTTCTCTGGTTGCCTTTGTCTGGCTGCTGGTGATTGCCTTCAGGGAAAGTACGGTGTGGGGACTGGCGTGCCTCTTCGTTCCCTTCGCCGCACTGTTCTTCATCGTAAGATTCTGGGATGAGGCAAAACTGCCGTTCTTCGGCTGTCTGGTAGGCTCGGCTCTGGGCCTTTTTGCTGCAGTCGGCTACTCGATGACGTCGGTCAACGTCGGCATTGAGGAGTACGTCGACCTTGGAGAGAGGGTAGCGTGGGAGTCTCCGACTGTCGAATCTTTCCCCCCCATTGAACCTGAGGATGAGTTCGACGTGCAGGAAGAGGGCTCAGTACCGGCCCAAACCAGTGAAGTTGTCGACGAGGCGATTGTAAGTGCCGCCGAACCGATGACCTTGGATGACGAGGATGCTCTTGCGATCCTGGATGAGCCTGGCGAACCCCTCCCGCCGCCTCGGCCCCACCGTGACGGCAAGCTCGTTCCGGTTTCCCAACTGGGATCGCTGGAAGGGGAGCGTGTTGTTCTCATTCTGGAAACGCTGGAGAGAGTGTCCGCCTATGTCGTCAGTGTCGACGATGATTCGGTGAAACTCCGCCATAGGGTCGGTGGAGGATCAGTGATTTACACCGTCAAATTCGACTCCATCAGGGAGGTCCGATCTCGCAGCGTTCCCTAGGGCGGTATTTTTCCCGGCAGTCCGATGGTCGGGTATTGTGCGAGTTGTGTCCGCGGCTGTGTCGTTTGAGGGAGGGGCAGCGGGGACTGTGTTTCGTGCGCCAGGCCTCAGGCGGAGGCATCGTACTGACGACCTACGGTCGATCCTCGGGCTTCTGTATCGACCCAATTGAGAAGAAACCTCTCAATCACTTCTTGCCGGGAACGGCAGTGCTCAGCTTCGGAACGGCCGGTTGCAATCTGGCCTGTCGCTTTTGCCAGAATTGGAGCATCTCCACCAGCAGAGAATTCGACACGTCGGCCGAAGAGGCGTCACCCGAGGCGATTGCCCGGGCTGCCGAAGCGACCGGATGCCGCTCAGTGGCCTTCACCTACAACGATCCGGTGATCTTCCTGGAGTATGCGGTCGATGTGGCGGCCGCCTGCTCCGAGCGGGGGGTGGCTACGGTGGCGGTGACGGCCGGTGAGATCAACCCTCTGCCCGCTCAGGAATTTTTCGGGGCGATGGACGCCGCCAATATCGACCTCAAAGCCTTCAGCGAGGATTTCTACCGGCGCTTGTGCAGTGCGCGATTGGCTCCGGTATTGGAAACCCTCGAGTATGTCGCCCGGGAGACCGATGTATGGCTGGAGGTCACCACCCTTTTGATTCCCGGAGAGAACGACTCCGACGCGGAGATTTCAGAACTGGCCCAGTGGGTGGTCGAGCACCTGGGACCGGATGTGCCCCTGCATTTCACCGCCTTCCATCCGGCCTTCAAGATGAACAACGTGCCCCCGACACCACCAGTGACCCTCCAGCGGGCTCGCCGACGGGCAATCGATGCGGGCCTCCGTCACGTCTACACCGGTAACGTGCACGACGACGAAGGCGGAAGCACCCTGTGCCATCGATGTGGAAACCTATTGGTCGGACGGGACTGGTATCGCCTGACCCATTGGGGGCTCGATGATCAGGGGCGATGTTCCGAATGCGGTGAGCCCTGCGCCGGCCGATTCGACGGCCCCCCAGGTCAGTGGGGCGCCCGACGGCAGCCGATCAGGGTGATGGATTATTAAGCCTCTGCGAAAAAGAGTGGCGGGGATAGGGAGCAAGATACTTGATGCGACTCCCCAGAAAAGGCGAAGCTGGTGCGCCCTGAGGGCATGCCGGAAGGTCAGAGCTGGCTATCGGCCTGACTGACGCATTCTCTGATTCACACCCGCAATGTCGGCATCATTTTCGATTTCTTAACCCGGACGACTTGACTCGCCCCTCCGAGTCTGTTTTGATCATCATCGAGTGGGCCGATTTCGAGAAACCGGTCAAAACAAATAGGAGGAGTTTGGAATGGTTTTTTCGCGGAAATATATTGTGGTAATTGTTGTCGCTGCTGCGTTCGCACTGCTGATTTCGTCGATTGCGTCCGCACAGACTGAGCAGACAGACAACGGGAGCGCTGTTTTTCAAGTTCCCTGTCCGACCGATCCTTGTCCGGCGATTCCGCCTACGCTCATTACTGGCGTTCTTGGATCCTGCGGCGACTGGCCGGGCTGCACTTCGGGAACGCAGACTGGACGGCTGAATCGAAACGGGGTGGGCAGTACCTGCGACACCCCCAAGGTCTGCGACATCTTTCTGACTGATCCGGGCCGGGCCTACGATGCCTATGTCATTCCCAATACGAGCGGTGGTGTCGCCTGCGTTACGGCAGAGCTGACGGTGATTACGCAGGACGCCTGCAACCTGCAGGTGAACGGCTATCTGAACACCTACGATCCAGCCAACATCTGCACCGGCTACCTCGCAGATCCTGGCCTCAGCAGTGGTACTCCGCCGAGCGTTTCCTCTTTTTGCGCCAATGTCCCCGATGGTGACGATTTGATTCTCGTGGTGCATACCACCAACCCGGGTGAGATCGGTTGCGATTACGAGATCAGGCTCATGGGCGCCTGTATTCCAGTTGAACTGCAGGGATTCTCAGTCGAGTAGCCTCGTACCGGCCAGGCACCATCACAGACTATTGCGGCGGCGAGCACCTCTCGCCGCCGTTTTAACGTGCCGTCGACATTTACCCCGGCCCAGATGCGTCGGCTGGTACGTCCAAGGCGCCTGTATAGGCGGCGACGACCTGAGTTCCGTGCCACCGGTCTTGAGGTCGATGCAAAAGATGGCCTGAGACCCGCATGGGTCAAGCGGATCAGATACCGGGACAGGTTCAGCGCCAGGATTGGCCACCGCTCCTCCAACCTCTGAACGATCCATCGCTGCTCCAGGGCGCTTCCCGTGGGGTCGAAGACGCCCATAGCCACCCTCGAGGGACTCACTGGGTGGCTCAGGTCGCGGTAGGTACGCGGTGTGCGAAAAGGGACCGGCGGCTCGCCTACGCCTTGCTCATCACGTAATAGACGTTGATGAAGTCGTGGTCCAGTTTGTGCTTGGTCATCCCCGTGAAGCCGGCATCCCCCAACATTTGTTCGGCAAGCTCTTCACCCCACATCGTGCCTAAACCCACGCCGTCCTGGGCGAGGGAAACTGTCATGCAGTGCATGGTCGAGATGGTGTAACCGAAAGGGCCGATGGGGTGGTCGATATTTTTCTCAAGGTAGCTTGAACCGGCGATATCCTGCATGAGGAAGGTGCCGTCCACCTTGAGTACCGAAAAAATGGTGTCGAGCACCGCTGCCGGGTCTTTCTGGTCGTGCACGATGTCGAATGCAGTGACCACGTCGTAGGCCAGAGGCTCGTCGAGCTCGGTGACGTCCTTGGTGAGAAATGTCACGTTTGTCAGCCCCTGTTCCTGGGCCAGCGCCTCGGCCGCCATGATCGCGTCGTCACACAGGTCGTACCCGGTGAAGGTACTGGCCGGAAAGGCCTTGGCCATCGCGCATGCAGCGCGGCCCGAGCCGCAACCAACATCGAGCACCTTGATCCCTTTCTCCAGCCGGCCGGCGAGACCTCCGGACAACGGAAGGATCTGGTCCTGCAAAGCAGCGACGACCGTCTGAGCACTTTCTTCCGCCATGCATTCGTGAAAACGGTCGAAGCACTCGTAGGACACACCACCACCTGACCTGAACTTGTCGACGATCCGCGTTTCTACACAGCCCATCACGCTGATCCACTGCGAGGTCACCGCGAGGTTTTCAGGCGTCGCTCTGCGGGTCAGCCACCGGGCGTGCTCGGCGGGAAGCTGATACGTCCGGCCGATCGGCCGGTAGTCCACGACCTTGCCCGTGACCATCGCACCGAGCCATTCACGGACGTAGCGTTCGTTCAGCTCGGCAGCGTCGGCGATCTGGTCCGAGGTCGACCAATCCATTCCGTCCATCGTGTCGAACAGACCCGTACGGTGGCCGATCGAGTACATCATCATCAGTGACGACTCGCTGAGCGCAGCCACGAAGCGTTCTCCGAACGCCTCTGCCTTCGCCTCGTCGTATGAGGGCCAATCGTTGATGTTCTGCGCAATGCTCATAGTCGCCTCCTTCTGCGGTTGTCCGGGCCAATGCCCACTGGGACCATGGGGTTGCCGACGATGAGATGGTTGTGGGGCAGCTAAGATGAACTGATTCGCCGCCCCGCCACCAACGCGAGCGAGCATCCCTCCCAGGGGATCCACCCTTTGTTGTTGTATCCGAACGAAACCCGCGCGGACTGTTAATTTGTTAGCGACTGTATCACAGAATCATTCCTATATAGATTCAATGGGGTCTCCGGCCAGGCCTCAAGTCCTTGATTCATCAACAATAGGCTTGGCACAGTTTGTCCCGTGACTCTAGAGGTTTACCCAAACCCTCTACCCTTCCTACTCGGCGCAGTCCCGGCAGTGGTAAGATGGGGCCTTCCTGATAAAGGGAATCAACACCTCTGAGCCGAGCGACCCGTTGGTGTGCCCGGCCACCGAGTGATTGGAGGAGCCCGTGAGACCAGACTCTCTCAGTTTCGTTCGATTCATGCCTCGATTCTCTGGAGCCTTCTGGATGGCGTTGCTCTTCCTTGTCTTTTCTGGGGTGCCGGCTCCATCTCTCGCCCTTGGTGCGCCTGTGATCTTTGCTGACGGCTTTGAGTCCGGCGACACCTGCGCGTGGCAGGGAACCTGCCCTGCCCCGAGCGACGTCTCGGGCGTGTGGGTCGGAAGTCTGGACTTTGCAGGGTCCGAACGGGCATTCGTGGTGCAACTCCATCAACGACTGGACGGTCGATTGATCGGCTACGTCCTGGGAGGAACCTACCGGCGAACGGTCCTCGGTGGGACCTACTCGGTTGGCACGTTGAACATCCAGTTTGAGTTCTCGGATCCTTCTGGAACTCGTGTGGTGGACGTGGCCGGGACGGTGAGCGGCGCACTGTTCATCGCGGTTGCGTCGGGGGACATCTCGACTCAGCCTGTGGTCTTTCGCCGCTGGGATCAAATCCTGCACGAGCGTCGGTTTGGCTTTCTGAATACTGCCCTCGGAGGGGATCAACTCCAAGAGATCGCAGTGGTTTTGGGTGAAGACGGCACCTTCTTCGGCGGCGGCTTCAGTGCTCCCCACAGCTGTCGGTTCTGGGCCTGTGATGGGGGTGTGGTCTCGTTTGACGAAAGCGGTCCGAACCTTACGATCGGCCTCGAGACCGACGGCGGCTGTTCAGAGGGCTCCCATGTGGAGGCTTTGTTCGACGCTGGAAGTGGTTTTTATGCGGGCACCTTCACCTTCACCGACTGTTCGGGCACTGTGACCGGAGACCTGATTGGCGCCAGAACTACCCGTACCCGTTCCGATCACGGAGCCCAGGTCCTGTCCATTCTGGGCGGTCTGGCCGATCAGTTCGAGGCCGGAGTGCCGTTTACGGCGCCCCATCCGGCCTTCGCCGGCGACTACCTTCACAATGGCAAGAACCTCGCGACTCTCTTTGCTGAATGGAATGCAGAGCTCACATCGTTCACCGACATCGAGGCCGATTTCCATCGAGTGAAATTGGTCTCGACGGTTGACGACCCTTATTCTCTCGAGGCTTTCAAGGTACCCCTCGGAGTGCTGCTCGACTTGGTGAGGACCGGTACCCCGATCGTCGAGGGCACTCCGGAGACCTACACCGATTCGACCGGCGACGTACTCTTCAACGTTGCGCGAAATCCCCTCAGAGTCTTGGAGGAGGATGCAGGCACTTGGCGAATCGCCGGCAACCGTCAACCGGCTCTCGACCTGCCGTGGGTCTACACGATCGACACTGACGGCCGACTTCTGACACCAACGACTGGGGATCCTATTCACGTCTCCCCCGGCGTCTACGGCGCCCATTCCTCGCCCCACACCGGCCATTTCTACGGCGATCACAAGGGAGATTTTGTCGGCTTCCTGCCCGCAGACAATTCCGAGATGGACGAGCTTCTCGGCGACGGCGTAGGCAATGAGGATGGCGTCTGTGATACAGGCGAAGACTGCGGCTATTGGGGCGAACTCGACGGTTCGGGAGTTCGCGATCGAATCCCGGTGTACCGGGCAGTGCAAGACGGCCGGGTGACGGAGGTGTTGTTCGTCAACGGCCCGACCGGCGTCTACTTCGACGATGTGCCCCAGTGGCGGGTCAAAGTACGGTTCGACAGTGGGGTTGACAACGATCTCGACCACGTCGGCTCTTTTGTGCCCGCTCTCGCGGCGCAGATCGAGGTGATTTCAGGATGCAATCCGAACACCTGGGGAATCTGCGGCTTGGCCGACGGAACCGAGTTGTTGGACGGCTCATCCATCCCGGTCGCCGCCGGAGATCCGCTGTGTTTTCCGCAGGCGATGGCGGTGGAGATCCTTCCCGCCTACCCTGGTTACTATGTCGGAAACGGTGGATGGCTCAATTATCCGTGGGTTCAAATGGAATTCACGAACAATGCTGTCGTCGACAGTTCCGAGTTCAATGTTTGCACCTATCGCCTGTTCGATTCGGCAAAGGAGCACACGCTTCAGGCCGCCATGGACGTCGATATGCTCAATCCAAACTCCCAGCGCTACGCCACGGGCTTTCAGTACGCGCCATGGATGTGGCGCGCAGAAGGACGAGCGTGCATGAACCCGGCCGAGATCCCACGCGGCTTCGGCTCGCTCTACAGTCAGCTTGGGGCGTGGTTCGAGCGGGCGAGCGACGGCACGACCCAGGACGAAATCTTCGCCTTCGCCCCGATCGCGAAAGACACCGCGGTCTATGATCCTTTGCTCTACGACCCGATTGATCCTGACGCCTTCGTCCGCCGCCAGCGGGCGTTTGGAGCGCCGGACTTCGTGTGGGATATGCCGGGAGGAGGCTCGGTGAGCCCTATCAGACCGGGGGGCGAACTGCTGGACCTCACGCCGGAGGTCATGCTCATCAAGTGGCGGGATACCGGCTTCGGCGCCCCCGTCTATCAACGTGCGGCCTACCGGCTGGACGAAGACGGCCTGACGATCAAATGGGGAATATTCGGAGCGAACGCCCCTGACGCGACTGCACCGACGCTGGGGCCGGCCGAACTCTGTGACGATCTTACGGTGATCTGCTATGACCACGAGCCGGTGTCGGGCTTTTAGCCCGGCCACAAGAGAATTTAATCCCCGAACCGCTCGATGATCTCCCCGCTGCCGATGCCTCCCCCTACGCATCGACTGACGAGCCCGTGGTTTCCGTCGCGCCGGTGGAGTTGGTGAACCATGTCGACGATCTGGCGTGCGCCGGTGCAGCCGACAGGATGTCCCAGGGATATGCCGCTGCCCCACAGATTGATTCGGCCCTTCGGGAGGTCCGGTAGGTCGTGGAATGCGGCCCCGAGAACGGCGGCCGAGGAGACGAGCCTGGGCCCGGCTCATCAGGCGCATCTACGAAGTGGACCCGTTGGTCTGTAGGAGTTGCGGTGGTGAGATGCGGATCGTCTGTGTCATCCTGGAACACCGGGTCATCACCCTAACCCGCACTTCTTACCGATCTTCGTTGCGAGGCTCGGAAGACGTGGTGAGATGCGGTGTTTTTGCAGGATGAGCGAACGAGGCATAGTTCACACTATGTTGATTGAGCGAATTCAAGCAAACGCCGCAGATTGCTGCGTATTTCGCGCCGCAGCAGATCATTGGTGAGAAGTGCGGGCTATTCCTCGGCCATATCGCCGGCAAGGGTATTGAGCCGGGTAGAGGGCCGCCCGAACGGCCCAAAAGTACGTTGCCGAAAACGGCCTGAGAGAGTCTGAGAGATTCGACCTTTGGGGAAGCTGCGTGCCGATACCGGCACGCAGCTTCCCCAGGGGTATCCGGTGCCGGTCTTGAGGGCGTTCGGTGTTTATACGTCGGTGGAGACCGCCCCGTGGAGGTCCATCATCGTTGTCATTTGCTCCGAATGGGTCCCCGACAGCGGTAGGATGGTTTGGATGAGGAAAAGGAAATCACTATCCCTCCTCGGATGTTGCTTCAATCGCAGAACTTGCCGCGCTTGAGTGTCACCGTGGTCCGGTGGTGGAGCGGCGATTTATACGTGCCTTATAACCTCTTTTTATGGAACACTTACTGACCATAACAACGTGTTGCCGGACTCGAAGCCGTCAGTGAAGATCATTGGATAGTCGTCAATGTAGGCCAGTGCCACGCCATACGAGCTGTTCTCATCAGAGCTGACATCACTGCAGGTAAAGCCCCCATTTCCGTCACCCAGACAAAGGCGGTTCCGACCAGCATTACCGAAGACAGCATCGAGCGCTTGGTCCCCGTCGACGTAGCCGAGAGCCACCGTTTCACCCGAGAATGTGTCGGTGCTGACGTCGCTGCAGGTAAAGCCTCCTGTACCGTCACCGAGGCATACTCGGTCACGAGCACCACCGTTCGCGAAGACCACGTCAACCGCCTCATCACCGTCCACATAGCCGAGCGCCAAGTAACGCGTACCAATCTCGTCAGTGCTAACGTCACTGCAGGTAAACCCCCCGCTACCGTTTCCAAGGCAGACACGGTTCCTCTGGCCGAGATTCGCGAATACGGCGTCAAGGACAGAATCTGCGTTGACGTATCCGACTGCGACGCCTTGAGACCAATCAGAGTTGGTGCTGATGTCGCTGCAGTCGAATCCTCCGTTTCCGTCACCCAGACAAACGCGGTTCCTGCCGAAATTTCCGAAGACAGCGTCGAGAACTTGGTCACCATTCACGAAGCCAAGCGCCACAGCGTATGAGGCGTTCATGTCTGCAGTTACATTGTCACAGGCAAGGCCTCCGACCCCGTCACCAAGACACACACGGTTTACCCAGCCCCCGGAAAGGCCGTCACTGTTTGCAAACACGGCGTCAAGCATCTCGTCGCCGTCCACGTTGCCGAGTGCTACGTATCTCGTATCGTTCACATCGGTGCTCGTGTCGCTGCATGCGAAGCCTCCTTCGCCATCGCCAAGACAAACGCGGTTCGTCTGGCTGGAATAGTTCGCGAAAACAGCGTCGATCGTCTCATTGCTGTCCACAAAGCCAAGCCCCACGCCCCACGATAAGTCCGTATTGGTACTCACGTCACTGCAGGAAAAACCCCCGGCGCCGTCACCGAGACAGACTCGGTTCCTCTCGCCCTCGTTTGCGAAGATGATGTCGAGGGTCGGCCCGATTGCGTACGTCAGGGTAGGAACCATGATCAGCCCAGACACCGCCACCGCGCGCGATGGCCCGTACGGCCAGCGGCCGACAAGCTCGGGGCAATCCTGCGCGAGAGCGGGCAGGGTGAGAAAAGACGTAGCGATCACAAGTATCGCAGCAAGATGGACCGTTCGGCTCTTAGTTGTCATCGCTTGTTCCTTTTGGCAGGGGTGTAGGTCGGGGTTGTGGGAGACGCAAGGCGGCGGCGAACACGATCCCACCCCGTCGCGCAGGTTCCTGTACAGGAGCGCCATGGCGCAGGCGCCGAACGGCGAAACCATCGTCACGGGCGCAGCCGGCCAGTGCGCCGGATCGGTCGAGGCCGCGTACACGGCGTCGATGGTCGAAAGCATCGGATCATCGCTGTACATCATCGTGTCCTCCTCATGGCCGCCGGGGAGCGAGAGGATCGAGTTCGACCGATCCGCCGACGGGGTTTTTGGGTTTCTGTTCTAAGAGTACTTCCATTGTCGAAAACGTGACCGCGTCTCTATCGCTCAGCTAACCACATCGGTGCCAGGTTTCTAGACCAATAATCGCGCTTTTCCGTAAAGTAGAAAAAAGAGCAGGACTCCACGTTCTCTGGGTCACGTTTTGGATGCCGGCAGTACATACCATCTGAAGATCGAAGAAATGTCGACAATCGGGTCAAAGACCAGAATGGCATATCCCCCGCAGACCTGACCGACAAATGATTGGGTCTTTACTGGTTCGATGATCGAGACGGAGATTCAGATTGTTATGCAAAACGACGCCGCGAAAATAGGTTACTGGGCAACGATCCAACAGACAAAGGAGAAGACCATGACCACCCATCGACTGCCAACGAGTTCTCTCATCAATCCGATATTCCTGCACCTGCTCCTGGTCCTCCTCCTGAGTTGGGCCGGAGGGTCCTTGGCATTTGCTGCCGGAGAGATCCAGGTCAATTCCGCCAACCCATCCACCGCCGAGCAGGGGACTCTCGATCTCGACGTGACAATCAAGGGCGCCGGCTTCGACACAGGCGCCCAGGTTGATTTCTTTCTCGCCGGAAACCCCACCAACCCAGGCGGTATCACCGTCAACGACGTCCGGCGCAAGGGCCCGAAGCAGCTCACCGCCACCATCGACATCGACGTCGACGCAGACATCGCCACATTCGACATCCGCGTGATCTCCAACGGATCGACCGCCATTGGCGCCGGGTTGTTCACGGTGACGGAAGAGACGGGCGGGGGAGGACCACCGCCTGGGGGAGGGGACACAATTCCGCCGGGCGCGGTGACCGACCTCTCGTTGGACGGACAGACAGGCTTCAACATGATCCCGGTGACGTGGACCGCGACGGCTGACGACGGCTATGAAGCCGCCAGCGGACCCGCGAAAACCTACTCTTTCAGGTTCAGCCTCGATGGGCCGCTGGACGACGCCAACTGGGACATTTACAACAGGGTCGACTACGGTAGCGCCTGGGGGGAGGCGCCTGGGACCATCCAGTACCTTGTCCTCGCAGACAAGGAATTTGGACCGGACACGCTCTACCACTTCGCGATTCGAGCAACTGATTTTGCGGACAACTCCTCTCTTGTTTCGAGTATCCAGGTGACCACGGGGCCGTTACCGGAAACCTCCTGGGTCAAAAAAGAGGTGGACGCTTGTCCAGGGTCCGCCGCCGATTTCGACTACGATTATTTTGGGAACCCCATGTTCGTGTACACGGAAAATTGCAATGGGCAAACACAAACCATCCTTGCCCGGTGGAGCGACGGAGAATTCGTACCGGAGGACATCGACGTCGCTGTCGAAGGAGCCAGCTTCTTCGCCACAGACCCCGACGGCGAACCGACCATGATCGGATACGACAAAGGGAAGTTGTACTTCTACCGCCGGAACGGTTCCTCCTGGAACGCAGAGCTCATCGAACGCCGTAACGCGAGAGGGGCCCATCTCGTATACTCCGAGGCCGGGTTCCCTGCGGTGGCCTACAGGATGCCGTCACCAGGTGGGAATGGCTCGTGCTGGCTTGCCCGCTCAAACGGCGCCGGTTGGGACAAAGAGGTGGTCGACCCCTCGACGGCCTGCTCCGGCCCCCGACTCGCCTTCGACGCCGCTGGCAACCCGGCCCTGGCATACCGCGACAACCTCCTGGTCGAAGAGGGGCTTGACCGCCTTGACACTCTGAAGTTCGCGTATTGGGACCCGGACGCGGCAGCGTGGGTCGTCGAGATCGTCGATCAAACACCAGGGTACATCGTCAACCGCCCTACCTTGGCCTACGATCCAAGCCGACTCGGTTTCTCGGCTGTTTACGAACGCGAGCGAGAAATAATATCGCCGGACGGCAGAATTAAGCTCGAGAGCCCGGGTGTGGTGCGGTTCTGTGACCGCAACGCCGAGTGGAGCTGCGAGGTGGTCGAGGAACTCGACGGGCAGGGGATATTGACCTACGACATCGACGGCAGGGCCTACTTCGGGTACGAAACCCTGTACTCCGTCGGGCTCGCCATTCGCGCGCCAGGATCCGTCGACTGGGTGAAAGAGATGATCGACTGGGGCGGAGGATTTACATCCATCAAGCTGGGTCCAGGTGGCATGGCCGGCATCAACTACGGCCCGTACAGGCAATCGAACCCTAATGGGTATTCCTTGATCTTCGCGTCGAGACCGATACCGTGACACATTCAGCCTCCTGCTGTGCCCGATGGGTCAACGGGGAATTTCTTGTCCCTTTGACCCTTTGGTCATCTTCGAAAACGGATGTATTCTCGGATCAGGGAACCCGACAACGGAACGGTATCGTTCGAGCCCTCTCAGACGGTTCGAACGGAAGGAGAGACGGCATGCAAGTTCGTGCTCGTTTGTTCGTGGTGTTGGTGATGTCTGTGGCGGCGATGACACTGTTCGCCCCTTCCCAAAATGTGTGTGCAGAGTTGCCGGACGGGATCGTGGAAGTTGCCCGGATCGAGGGTCCTCCGGACCACAAATGGTTCGGGAGGTCTATCGAAATGGATGGACCTCGAATGGTCGTGGAGGCCAGGCGGAACGCTGACGAGTCGCCGTATCTATTTACTTGTGAAAAACGATCTTCCATATGGGTGGAAACCGAACCAATTCATCCGCCTGAGGGGTCAGCCGATATGGCGCTGGAAGGCGATATTCTGATCGTTGGAAGCAACGGTGCGAACGACGCCTGCCCGGACATCCCCAATT
>DAOWGJ010000312.1 GCA_030637505.1 Holophagae bacterium | reverse complement strand
GCCCGGGTTTCGACCGGGCGATGCCGGGAGGCGAGGCCGAGCCGCTGTTTGACGAATTTGTGCACCTCTTGGAATCCGAGGGCGTAACGGTTGAGACAGGGGTCTTTGGGGCGATGATGGAGGTCGAGTTGGTCAACTCCGGGCCAGTGACCCTATTGTGGGAAGACGCCTGAGGTATTGCTGGTCAGGAACCTGAAGGCCATCCCCGGCCTTCTGGCACGCGCAGGCGCGCACCAGCGTCGCCTTTTCTGCGAGCCCGCAGCGCGGTGTCAGACGAAATAGCAACGCGGGCTCGCAGAGAAGACGAGCGGCGGCCTACGGCGTTGGCTGAGACTCGATTGCTGAAGCCCTCGCCGTAGATTGCCAGGTGTCGACTTTCTTCGCAACGTCGTCTTGGTCGGGGGTTCTTCCCGGTGAAGAAGGTCGCACCAGGCACGCCCCGTCGGAGAGGGGTGCTCCTGGTTTTGAATGCCGGCGCCGCTTGAGCCCAGGCCCGAAGGGCCCATGCAATTCGTTCTACGAATTGCCCCCCAGCGCCTCCCACAAATCGGCGGCATCAACGAGGTGGTCAATCCCTTGCTTGAACTGGTCGTCCGCCTCGAGGGCGTGTCGGTAGCCGGCCTCGAGGCCTGATGTAGCGTTGAGAATCTCGACGGTCAGGGCTCGGGAGACATCGTCCATGTCCTGCGCTGCTTCACGGAGGGCTTCGAGGGCCTCCGCGTCCAGGATCTCTTCGTCTTCGACCCATTGAAGGAATCGGTCGCGGGCGCCGTCAGCGGGCTCGAAGTTCTCCGCAAAGGCCTCCTGGTCGGATTCGGGGACATCCTTGAGGAGCTCCACGCCGAAGCGGAAAAAGGCGGAGTTTCCGTAGAGCCGTACGATGGGGGCTGAGAGTTCCCGATTGGAGACACTGACGTCGGGTGAGATACCGCCGCCGCCGAGCACGGTTCGGCCGGCATCGGTCGCGTACACTTCGCGTCCTTCAACGTCGTCCCCGTTGCCGTTGCGGTGTGTGATGTAGTCGATGAAGCTCTCGTAATCGCGTTGGATGCAGCGGCCCGAGGGCGTGTAGTATCGGGCGGTCGTCAATGCCAGTCCGCCGTCCCGAACGCCGAATACTGTTTGAACCAGACCCTTCCCCCAGGTGATGTCGCCGAGGACGATGCCCCGGTCGTGATCCTGGACCGCTCCGGCGACGATTTCGGACGCCGAAGCCGAGCCCTCGTTGACCAGGATAACCACCGGTCCGTCAAACCTCGGGGCGTGGCCCGGCGCAACGATCCTCGAGATGCTGTCGTCAGTGCGTCCTTTGGTCGAAACGATCAATTCGCCCTTGGCAAGGAATACGTCGGAAACGCCGATGGCCGCATCAAGGGCGCCACCGGGGTTGTTCCGGAGGTCGAAAATCAGTTTTTTCATGCCCTGCCCTTTGAGGTCCTCCAGTGCTTCCCTGACTTCACGGGTCGAGGTGTTGGAGAATTCGCCCAATCGGATGTAGCCGACATCGGGGCGGATCATGAAGGCGAATCGAACGGAGTTGGTTGGGATGCGGGCCCTGATGATCTCTACGTCGAAGGTTTCCGCCATGCCCGGCCGTCTGATCGTCAGTGTGACGGGCGTGCCTTCCGGTCCTCGCACCATGTCGACGACCTCGTCGACCGTGATCTCGGTCGAGTCAATACCGTCAATGCCGGCGATGACATCCCCGGCTCGGAGGCCCTTCTCGGCCGCCGGTGTCCCGGCCATCGGGGCGATCACCGTCACCTGACCGTTCCTGCGTGAGATAATAATGCCGACGCCGAAGAAGGACCCCTCTTGGCGTTCCCGCATCTTCTGGTATGAGCGGGGATCGAGGAAGTTGGAGTGCGGGTCGAGAACCTCGAGCATACCGGCGATGCCGTCGTATACGACGTCTGACGGCACGGTGTCCTCGGGCAACCACTCCAGGAGTTCCGCGGTGATCTTGGAGGCCCTTTCGATCAGTTGCCTCTCATCGTCGGGGATGGTGTTCTTGCCGAACAGGGCGCCGGCGGCGCCCCCGATGATCACGAGGATCAACATCAGGATCGTAAGTTTCCGCGGTGTCAACTCGACCATCATCTGGGGCACTCCTTCATTTCACCACTCACTCTACAAGATCTCTCCGGCGCTGGATATTTCCGGAGGCAGTATTTTTCTTCTTTCGGGGCACGAAGACAGAGCAATAACGAGGGTTCTTCGACATGGTTCAAGCGTGAAATCGAGTTTCCAGCCCACGCTACCCACTTCGCGGGACCGAACCTTTGGTTCGGCAGACCTTCGGCCTGGCGTCGGTTCCTGGTTTCCAGCTTCGACTATCAAATATCGGTATAATGTCGAGTGGAGGCGATTGTGTTTGGATCCATGGGTATGCCCGAAATGATGATGATCTTTGTCGTTGCCCTCATCCTCTTCGGGCCGCGCCAGATGCCGCAGATCGGGAAGTCGATCGGAAAGGCGCTGGGCGAGTTTCGCCGTGCATCCAACGAGTTCAAGCGGACGATAGAGGACGAAGTTGCCGGTGAAGATCTGGTCGAGATGAAAAAAGGTCTTGAAGAAGTTCGGGATGTCGGCCGGGAGATCACCTCGATTCGGGACAACGTCGCGAAAAAGATGGAGGATTCGTGACTGCCGGCTCCGAGGGGCAGATTCCCGAAATCGAATCAGCTGTGACCCGGGGGCTGGAGCGAATGTCCCTCATCGAGCACCTGAACGAGTTGCGGAAACGGCTGACGGTCTCCGCTGCGGCAATATTTGGGGGGTTTCTTGGCGCCTGGTACTTCGCACCGGCCATCTTTCGGTGGCTCGAGCAACCGATCCTCCAGGTACTGCCCCCGGGCGAGCAGTTGGCCTTCACCGATCTGTCCGGACCCTTCATGCTCTACATCAAGGTGGCGCTGTTGGCAGGCATCTTTGCTGCCTCGCCGATCATCCTGCTCCAGGTGTGGCTCTTCATCCGGCCTGGGCTCTACGATTCGGAGCGAAACATCGCTCTGCCGTTCATCTTTTTTACGTCGCTTTTCTTCATCGCCGGAGGGTACTTCGGTTACCTGGTGGCGTTTCCAATGGTGGTCAAGTTCCTTTTGGGCGTCGGGGAGGACTTCAAACAGGTTGTGACCATCCAGACGTATTTCTCGATGATGTCCAAGATCCTGCTTGGGCTTGGACTGGTCTTTGAGATCCCGATGCTGATCTTCTTCCTCGCCCGTCTCGGCATCGTCAGTGCCCGACAGTTGGTGCGGTGGTACAAGTGGGCGATTCTGGTGATCTTCGTCATCGCGGCAGTGATTACACCGACACCGGACATCGCGACACAGTCGGTATTTGCGGTGCCGATGATGCTGCTCTATGGATTGGGGATTGTGGTGGCGGCGATTTTCGGCCGCAAGGAGGACTGATTATGGAACCCTGGCTGGCATCATTCGAAGTGGAATTCCCGGTGTCGACGGTTGAGGAACTCCTCCTGGCCTTGGTGGTCCGGGACATGGTGTACGGAACGTCTTTTGACGTCGAGACCGAGGATGGCGGACAGACTTTCCAGGTGGACGTGACGGCGTCTGAGGAGATCGACGCCGAAAACTACCAACTCCTCGTCGAGGCGGAGATTCGTGGTTTTGAAGATCCCGAGACCGCAAGAGCCTTTCTGCAGCAGATTCTTGAGGAAGCGGTCGACGATGCCGAACGCCTGGTTGAGGGGCGCTCAGAATTTGGCGTCATCAGGGCGGATGAGATCGAGATGAGAGTTGTCCCGGAAGACGACGAACGATGGGATTTGGTCATCCCTGACTGGCTGGCGCCGGAAGGCGCCGAGGTGCCTTTCGGATTCAGGGCCTTTCGCGAAGGGGTCGATCATCCCTTTCCCAGCAATGCCGATCTGGACGGCGCCGGACGGATCGTCATGGTGCCCTTTGGCGGACAATTCAGCCTCTTCGCCATCCCGGCCAGCAATTCCTGAAGCCCTGGCATTTGGGGGACCGGGTTAGCGAACGGCGTGGCGGCCTATGTTCCAGGAATTGCTATGTTTGAGTGAGATTGGGTATCCTGCTTTTAAGGAATCACGTTGAGCGGAAGATTGAGGAGGGTGTAGGGCATTGACTGCGGATGGATTTCGGAGGGTCGTGAAGTTCCATTTGAGGCGCATTCGAGACGCTGTACTCACCGTACGGGTCGAGGATGCAACGAAAAAGGGTCTTTTCGACACCCGAAAGGCGTAGCTGTTCAGTGCCCTGCACCCTCCTGGCTGGGGGGGGCGCCATGGAGATTTACAAGCAACCGAGAGAAAGCCTTCCGGTGTTGGCCTGTACGATGGAATACAGGCTGTATGCCAACATGCATCTGGTGCCGGACAAGACGACAGCGGACCTCTTGAATACAGATAAGAAGGACTTCATTCCCTTGACCGACGTTCGCCTGTTCCCTCCGGGATACGATGATCCACCGGATCCGAAGACCGGTCTCGGTCGGACCCCGTTTTTTGGTTTGAACCGAGCGGCGACCCTTTGGGTGGCGGGCGGTCGGGCGCCCGATATGCCGGAGCTGACCCACAAAGAGGTCAAGGTCGCCCTGATTTTTCACCGCACAATGTTGGCCGGCATTATGAAGATTCCAACTGCGGCCAGGGTGACGGACCATCTCTACACCTCCAGGCCGTTTCAGACGGTGTTCAACGCCCGGCTGTATCCGATGGCCGAAGGGCAGAGCCTGTCCGAGATCAAGGCCGCGGCGCGGTTCGATTTTGTTGTGGTCAACTCGAATTTGGCGATTGGTGTGATTGAAGGCTAGTGTAGTGCGCCTGAAGTTCGTTCCATTGGCTGGCGAGTCATCCGCGCCGCTGACGAGGCGCGACAACGCAGTCGTAGCTGGGCTACTTCAAGGAGGAGCAACGAAGCCAGCGGTGTGGAGGGCCGTCAGGAGATGG
>DAOWGJ010000363.1 GCA_030637505.1 Holophagae bacterium | reverse complement strand
TGACTCCCGCCGGTCCTGGTCGGTCGCTCCGATGAAGAGTTCCGGCCCCAATTCTCTGAAGTCGTTGCTCTGACCACTCTTCTTGAACAGATTCCGCATGGCCTTCTCGAACTGGGCATTGTCGAAGATCGGTCCCAGCAACACCGCGTAGAGGCCAAAGACCGAAGCGACACTCAGTTCGTCTTCCCGCTTGAGCATGCGCATCCCATACCGCAGCATCTCCCGGTGCAGCAGAAGGACACGGCGAGGAACCTCGGTGACGTTGAGCTGGCGCCAGCTCAGCTTGAGCCGGTAGTTCCAACTTCGGTCGAGATCGCCGATCTTGGTGATGATCTCGTCGATGGAGATTCCGTTGGCCAGACAGCTGGCTACCACCGCACCCCCGCTGATTCCCAGGAACATGTCGAAATCGCGAATGTCGGCATCGAAGGCATCATGGAGGCACTTGAGTACACCAATTTCGTAGTAAATCCCCGTTATCCCACCGCCGGCGGCCGCAATCGCCTTCTTGCCGTGTCGAACACCGACCAGAACCCGATCGCAGTGGCTCCAAATCTGTTCAATGAACCGAACGCGTGCGGCGTCCCTGCCCCCGACCGGCCGCGGCGACAGCGACATGTCCCGAAGGCACGCGCCGACGTGCCTCTTACCCATATCGAAGATCAGTCGATCCACCCGTTCTTCGTCGGCATCCCCGACCAGGATCGCGACCCGACGCTGGGGATAGCGCCGTTCGGGATCCTGCTCGTTGGCCAAGACATCGAGAAAGGCATGCAGGCCCTGCTCCTGCTGCTCGTGGTCGAGCCCCTCGATCGGCAGGTGGCGGCAGTCGACCATCACCAGGTTGTAGTACCCACCGTGCAACATCTCGACGGCCTTTTCCAGGCAGTCGACCATGTCGATTTCGAAGTGCAGCCCGCGCCCCTCCCAGGAGCACTCTCTCTCCCCTACCTCGCTATCGACCCACGGCTGCTTGCGAACCGAAAGACATAGTTCCTTGAAGGTCTGGGGAGAGGGGGCATAGACCAGAATGTGGCGAGTCTCGACAACCATGGCAGATATCGACCTCCTGCACCGACTTTACCGCAGCGCGGCATAAACGCGCAACCGGGGCATTTAGTCGAACGAAATGCATGCGCCCCCTCCGGGCGTTCGATATGCGACACTGCTCCCATGACTGAAACACCCCGCAAAACGCTGTACCTGATCGATGGGCCCAACATGGCCTTCAGGGCTTTTTTCGCCATTCGCGGCATGAGCAACTCCGAGGGCCTGCCGACCAACGCGCTCTACGGATTCGCCTCGATGCTCCTCAGCGTTATCCGGAATCAAAAGCCCGATCACCTCGCGGTCGTCTGGGACCCCAAGGGGGGCTCGTTCCGACGTCGGATCTTCCCCGAATACAAGGGGACCCGGCCGGATATGCCCGACTCCCTGGCTGAGCAGATGCCCTTGTTTTCGACCCTGACCGAGGCCCTGGACATTCCGTTTCTCGAGGTGGAGGACTTCGAAGCCGACGACGTCATGGGCACCCTGGCCCGGCGCTGGGAGAACGAGTTGGACATCGTCCTTTTGACCTCGGACAAGGACTTGATGCAGCTGGTCAATGATCACGTCACCCTGTTGGACACGATGAAAGACGTCACGGTCTCGCTGCCCGAGGTCTTCGAGAAATTCGGGTGTTCGCCGAAGCTGGTCCCCGACGCCCTGGCTATCTGGGGCGACAGCTCCGACAACATTCCCGGAGTCAAGGGGATCGGGGAAAAGGGCGTCAAGAAGTTGTTCGAGCACTTCAACGGCCTGGACGACATCTACGAGCGCATCGAGGAGGTCGAACCCAAGGGGGTCCGCGCCAAGCTGGAAGCAGATCGCGACAACGCCTACCTCTCCAAAGAATTGGCGACGATCCGCACCGACGTCCCCATCGAAACCACGCTCGATGACCTCGAACTCTCATGGCCGCCGCCGGAGGACCCGGCCCGCGAGCTCTTTCAGGAGTTGGAGTTCCGCTCGCTGTTGAAGGAATTCGGCGGCGCCATGCAGACTGTTGATCGCTCCGGCTATCGCCTCGTTACTGATAAGGAAACCCTGGCCGAACTGGCCGCGGAACTCTCAGGCGCAAAGAAATTCGCCCTGGACACCGAGACCACGGGTCTGGACACCATGCGCGACAGACTGGTCGGCCTTTCCTTCTGCTGTGATGAGACGCAGGCCTGGTACGTCCCGGTCGGACACGAGGGCTTTGCCGGTCTCGGTCAGATGGAGTGGGAACCTGTCCGACAGGTCCTCCGGCCCATCCTGGAAGACCCAGGCATCGGCAAGACCGGCCAGAACCTCAAATTCGACCTCAAAGTGCTCCACCGCCACGGCGTCGAACTTCAGGGCGTCGAGGGAGACACGCTTTTGGCCGACACTCTGCTGTCACCTGATCGGCGCTCCCATCGCCTGGACGAGTTGGCCCTGATTCACCTGGGCCACAAAATGATCCCTTTCTCCGAGACGGTCTCCAAGGACTCGACATTTGCCGCCGTCCCCCTTGAGACCGCACGCGACTACGCCGCCGAGGACGCCCACGTCACCTGGCTCTTGGATGAGAGGCTCAGCGAGCAGATCGTCACCGATGGCTTGTCCAAACTCTACGACGATGTAGAGATCCCGTTGATGTCCGTGCTGGCCCGCATGGAACTGCGAGGCATCGCCGTCGACAAGGCCCAACTGACGACCTTCTCCGCCGAGCTGGCCGAAGGCATCGTGGAGGCCGAGAAACGATGCCACCACTTCGCGGAAGGCCCGTTCAACATCGGCTCGGTCAAGCAACTCCGGGAGATCCTGTTCGAACGCCTCGGGTTGCCGGTCATCCGCAAAACAAAGACCGGGCCTTCGACCAACGAGGCAGTCCTCAACGAACTGGCGGCCCAACACCCCCTGCCCAAGGCAATATTGGAATACAGATCCCTGGTCAAACTGAAGAACACCTACGCCGATCCCCTGCCGAAGATTATCCATCCGGAAACCGGCCGCATCCACACGACCTTTTCCCAAACGACTGCCGCTACAGGCCGGCTCGCTTCGACCGACCCCAATTTGCAGAATATCCCGATCCGCACGCCCGAGGGCCGGCGAATCCGAGAGGCCTTCGTGGCACCTGAGGGCCGTCTGCTGCTCTCGGCCGACTATTCCCAGGTCGAGCTTCGGGTTTTGGCCCATCTGTGCGGTGGTAAAGGTGGCTTCGCCGAGGCCTTCGCCGCCGGCCAGGACATCCACACACTGACCGCGGCGGGTCTCTTCGGGATCGAGCCCGCAGAGGTCTCGAGGCGGAAGAGATCTATCGCCAAAGCGGTCAACTTCGGCATCGTTTACGGCCAGAGCGCATTCGGCCTGGCCCAGACACAGGACCTCACCAGAACCGAGGCCCAGGATTACATCGACCGCTACAAGGCACGCTTCCCCGAGATCGAAGTCTTCAGGCAGGAGACCCTCGATTTTGCACGGGAAAACGGGTACGTCGAAACTATCCTTGGGCGGCACCGCCCGGTCGATTTTGAAGGTGGAAACTTCGCACAACGTCGAGGCGCCGAGAGGGTCGCAGTCAACACCCCGGTCCAGGGCTCGGCCGCCGACCTGATCAAGCTGGCGATGATCGCCGTCGATCGGAGACTGGCCGAGGAATTCCCGGGGCAATACCTCCTGCTCCAAGTCCACGACGAACTCCTGCTCGAGGTCGACGAAGACCAGAGGGACGCGGTCGCCGACATGGTCCGTCACGAGATGGTCACTGCTCTCGAACTCAGCGTTCCGCTGGTCGTCGATGTCGGCAGCGGAAAGACGTGGAATGAGGCGCATTGAGGCTGGGAGGCACGGTGGTGGGCCAAGGCCCACCCTACGGGAAGACCGGTTCTTTGTAGGGTGGGCCTTGGCCCACCGATTTGAAATATGGAGGCATGATGAAGATCCATCACTTACGTAACGCAACATTCGTCATCGAATCAGGCGAGGATTTCATCCTCATTGACCCGATGCTCAGTGACAAAGGAGCACTGCCTCCATTTGCACGCTTACGACACAAATCTCAGCGTAATCCATTGGTTCCACTGCCGGATAACGCACCTGAGATCCTGGACAAAGTGACCCTCTGCTTGATCACGCATTCTCAGAAATTTGGGATCGAACTCCTGACCCATACCGATCACCTCGACAACCCCGGAAAATCATTCCTCCGGGAAAACAGCATCCCGGCTGTGTGCCTCCAGCGAGACGCGAATTACATGAAAAAGAATGGGATCGACGTGGAAACAACCCTGACATACTGGCAACCATCAGAACTGCTTGCCGGGCAGATCACGGCGGTGCCGGCCCTCCACGGCCACGACTGGGTGCACACTCTCATGGCCAATGGTGCAGGGTTATTCCTTCAACTTCCAGGAGAACCGTCAATCTATATCAGCGGAGATACGGTCTTTACCCAGGATGTTGAACGGGCATTGACCGAGTTCAAGCCGGATGTAGCAGTGGTCGCTGCGGGCAGTGCAAGCCTCGACGTCGGCGGGCCGATTCTGATGCCCATGGAAGAGATCATCACCTTCATTCGAACGGCTCCACATAAGGTTGTCGCCAATCATCTCGAGGCACTGAATCATTGCCCCACGACCCGGTCACAATTGAAACAGGAATTGAAAACCAGAGATCTGCTGTCCGAGACCTTCATCCCGGAGGATGGGGAGACCTTGACAATAGAGACTCATTGACTCTTCAGCCCTTGTTCGCACCCTTGCCTCTGCTCTCCAGAACGGCCCTGAGGACACGAGCATCTTCTTGGTGCCGAGGATGATCGATTGCGCTCTTGATCGCCAGCAGTCCCTCGAGATCGATCCAGTTGGCTGAGACCCTCCCGTAGGGTGCCTGGATCCTCCGTGGCCAAACCTCTGAAAAGGCCATAGAGACAACGTCTCGCAAAAGATCAATTCTGTTGGGCGCCATTCCCAACTGGAGGATTTCATCCGAACGCTCGGGGGACACCAACTCGGGGCTCCCGAAGTCGGTCAGGGCCATATTCACCAGGCGAACATTCTCGGGGTCGGGATCGATCCATAGATCGATATCCTTGGTATAGCGAGGCTTGGCGTGAAAGATGAACGCCATGCCTCCGACGATGAGATATCGGACACCATGCCGTTCGAACAGTTCCAGGATATCCTCAAAATCTCTGACTGTATCCATCGGTTACCCGTCGTGTTCCGAGGCCTTATGCCTCGCCGCTTCAACCAGCTCGACTTCTCTGCGAATGGCGACGAGAGCCGAAAGGCGCTCCTCGGGAGTCCGGCGCTGCCAGAACTCGAGATCCCACCGCTCGGCATCCTCAAAGGAGGTTGCTCGATGGGTCTCCATCCTCTCCCGGCGTCTTCGGCTTCGCTCCTCAAGTGTATCCATACTCAGTATTTTAGCAGAGCAAAGCCCGTCGTTCAGCCTTCAGGGTCTCCAAACTCAACGACAAACCCCGGCCGCTCGAAATATCCACTGTCCACAACCTCGTCTCCCTTGAACACCGCCCATTGAGGCAGCCCCCGGCGGTATTTTTCGGTCATGTGCCACAGTTGCTTGGCCGAGTTGGCGGCAAGCACGTACATCACCCGTTCGGGGTTGAAGGGATTGGGCAGGGCCAGGAAGAGACCGTCGTCGGGGTCGGCGTAGTTCTCTCCCTTCCAGCCGAATGAGTTCCTCCCCCACCGCACCCCGGCAGTCTCGGGAATGGCGGCAAACAGACTATTGTCGTTCAGCGTACCCAGGACCATCAGATCGTGGGTCGCCGCGGTCTCGGGGGTCAGTTCGGCGTCCTTGATGAGGGGCGGCAGAATCTCGATGTAGGCATCGGCCACCCTCTCCTGCCACCGGCGAGCCATCGTGTGGTTGGCCTCGATCTGCCGGGCGGTGCCGTAGACGATCAGGGTGTCGTGGAATTGATCAATGAAGTTGCGCCAGACGTAGAACGAATCGTGCTCGGTCGGCAGATCGTGAAAGACGTCGAACTCGACTCGCTCGGGTCTGTCCTCGAAGTGGAAAGTCTCTTTGAAATTCCCCTCGACCTCGATCTCCCGGATCTCACGACGACCTTCGATTTCAAAGCCCAGCCTGGCAACAAAATGATACGCCGGTTCGGCTTGTGAGATCCGTATCGTGACATCCCACCCGCCCTTTCGCTTTTCGACGAGCGACGCCTCAACCTGCGGCTCGGGAAGCCCTTTGCGATCCAGCCATTGGCGCACGAAGGTCTCCAGCGATTTGCCGCTGATCTCTTCGGCGACCTGAATGAAGTCCGCGGTCGTCATCGTTCGTCCGTCAAAACGCTGGTGCACGGTCCGCATCACATCGAGGAAGGGCTCTTTCCCCAAAAGGAGCCGCAATTGGTGCAGGGCGAAGGTTCCCTTGATCCGCGGCAAGAGGTAGGGACTGTACTGGTCGTAGGCCCGATGGGCGTCGAGGGCCGGCATATCTCCTTCCCGTGACACGGTGTAGAGGAAGCGATTCTCCAGGGCGGCCAGTTCATCGGCCAGTGCCACGGCGGCTTCTTCCGGGTCGTCTTCGAGACCGTCCAGCAAACGCCAGTAGGCCGCCGTCGCACTGATGAACCAGCTCTCCGCCTCGGTCGCCGGCCATACTGTGCCGCGCCACAGATCGTCACCGTCGATGTCGAAATCTCCCTCGACTGCATCGAGATTCATTTCAGTTTCGTCCTCTTCCGCCTCGTCGTCTCCTGCCGGCCTGAGGGCCTTGAGCCGGTTGGCGACGAAGATCGGACTGACGACCGAATATCCCGTACTGAGGTGCGGTTCGGCTCCCGGCAGATCGGGCAGGATGCGCCAGCCCTTGGTCGGGAACTTCTCGCGCAGGGTGACCTTGCCGTGGTGGGCCAGAAAAACCATCTCCTGGGCCATTTCCGAGGTCGTGATCTTGCCGTCGCAGGCATGGGCCCGGTTGACCGGTGACGATGCCCACAATCCAATAGCCTTTTCGGCGTCGATCTCTCCCTTGTTGGCCTGATAAAATTGATTGAACGCGATATCACGGTTCCACGGTGAGAACATCAGATCGAAAGGCCGGTCATCGGGTTGGGCAACGTACTCCTTGCGGACCTCAGGGTCGCGGGCATTGTTGTTGGCCCACAGAAAACCCGGCGTGCCGAAGGGGCCCATGTCCTCGCCTGTCCGCCACATCTTCTTGGTATGGGTGCCCAACAGCAAGATGGCCACCTCGCCGGTCTTCATGTCGGCGATCGGCCAGTCGTTGGTGTACATGCCATTGTTCTTCTCCCACAGGATGCGCTCGACATCGTCGATCGACGAGGCGTACTGCGCTGCCTTTCGCGCCCTGTTGGACTGCGGAGTTGAGTCCGCCTCGTAAGGCGTCTGCATCACCGTGGTTTCGCCGAAGACGATGCCGGCCGAATTCATGTAGAAATCGGCGCCGGAGTGGATGCCGCCCGGAAAGGTCTGGTAGACCAACCGGTGCCCTTCGCTGGGTTCGATGTCACAGATGACGTTCCAGTGCACACCGGCGAAACCGCCCCACATAAAGATCTGACCGAAGACCACCTGGCCACCGGCAGTCGCCGGCCCGGTGGCGACGAAGGCCGAGCATTTGTGCTGCTCGAGGTCGATCGAAATCTCGTCCTCTGGGGCCAGAAAGGCCTGCCCGGTCAGAGAGTTGGGCGTCACGTCCAGCGCACGGTGCAGTTGGCCCAAATCGATGACCGAGTTGACCGTGACGATGTCCCTGAAGTCAATGGCACGACCCCATGCCTCGACTTCTTCCGCTGCGGCCCCGTCGGCGATACCCTTCATCTCGATCAGATACTCCTCGTCGTACTGCCTGAGGAAAATGGCGTCCGCCTCGAATCGGAGACCATCCCATCCTGCCTCGGGATCATCGCCGTTGGCCAATACGCCCAGCTTGCGAATGTACTCTGCGATCTCGTCGGCGACCAGCGAGCCGTACTGATGGCCGCGCTCATAGGGCTCACCCTCGATGTGAACGAAGATCCATCCCTTGTCGTCATAGCGGAAGCCTGGACCGGACCACCGCACGGTCTCCATCGGGATGTACTCGGTGATGTCGTCGGTCGGCTCGACCCGAATGTCATCAAAGAGGGCCACGCCCCGTGCCGTGCCGTTGTAGCCAAGGTGAAGCCGAACCCGGTCCGAGGCCTGGGTGGCGATGAACAGCGTCTCAACCCGGGTCCAGTCCGCGTCGCCACCGACTGCCTGGGAGTGGTTGGTGAAGGGAAAGGAGGCCATCGTCAAACAGGCGGGCACCGCCGTCGGATACTTGGTCATCGGATCGGAAACGGCGCCGATGGTCCTGATCCACCCGCTGAGGCGATAGAGCTTTCCGACCTGGAGTTCCACTGGGTCGGATTCGACCGTCGCCCGGCCCTCGTCACCGACCTCAAGTCCAACGGCGCCGACGCCTGCGTGAACGCCGTCGGTCAGTGGGATGACCCGGGCGCTGCCCGTTGACCTCTCGGCCGCCAACCGCCACCCAACGAGGGAACCGTCGGCCCCCAGCCGTTCGAATCCGGGGTTGGGGACACCGATGTCGGCCCCTGCTGCCGGAATCGATATGGTGACGACCGCGAAAGCGAACAACACGGCAGCAGAGCGAAAAAGAAAAATCATCAAACCCTCCGATCGGGCATTGTAACGGAGGGGGAGGTGAATATTTTCCAATTTTACCCCTTCAAGGGTGCAACCCCTGGATTCCGGCGGACTCTTTCATTGAAACCGCCCTCCAGACAAATTTTCCGCTCCTGGCGACCCATGAACGGATGACGCACTATCCTCGTACCCTGTGTTTCACAGCAGAGAGCCGGTTACTGCGGGAACCAGTCCGACCGACCGGGCGCAGCCTGCCGGTCGCAAAGGACCCGGGAGACATTAACGAAGAACACCGCCCCGGCGCTCGGCCGGGGCGTTGTCGTCGTACCAATTATCGGTCGGTCTGTCTATCCGTCCTGACGGGTTCCTTCGACGGACCCTCCGGTCGTCAGGCCGACGATGAAGACACCGATTCCGATGATGCCGAGCGAGAAGATGATATCGCCGATCAATCGAAGCCAGGTCAGATTCCGGATCAGCTCCTGCTGCATGAACTCGGCCGACCGCGCATACCAGAGGCCGTGCTGAACGGCAGCCACTGTCTGGAGAATGCCGACGGGCAACATGGAGATCAGGGCCATCAGGGCCAGACCGATATTGAGCGACCAGAAGGAGAAGCGCAGTACCTTGGTTTTCCAGACCACCTGAGTCTTCATGGCCCGCAGACTGAACAGCATCAGGCCGATACCCAGCATGCCGTAGACGCCGAAGAATGCCGTATGGGCGTGGAGCGGGGTCAGGTTGAGGCCCTGCATGTAGTAGAGGGCGAGCGGCGGGTTGATCAGGAAGCCGAAGAGTCCTGCCCCGACCAGATTCCAAAAGGCCACCGCGACGAAGAAGTAGATCGGCCAGCGATAATGCTTGATCCAATCGACAGACTTCGCCTCACGCAAGTTCTGCACCGCCTCGAAGCCCACCAGAACCAGGGGCACAATTTCCAGAGCGGAGAACACGGCTCCCCACGCCAGGACGCCGGTCGGCGTGCCGGCAAAGTAGAGGTGGTGCATCGTTCCGATGATGCCGCCGGTCAAGTAAATTGCGCTGGAAAAGACCGCCGCCTTGCCCGCGGTAGATGCCCTCACCAGACCCATCCGAGAGAAGAGGAAGGCGATGACGACGGTGGCAAACACCTCGAAAAAGCCCTCGACCCAAAGGTGGACAACCCACCACCGCCAGTATTCGACGATGCTCAAAGGCGTGTGGCTGCCCCACATCAGGCCGGCGCCGTAGAAGAGCGCAATGGCCCCCGAGGCGACGGCAAAGAGCCTCAGCAACGCTCCACTCTCCTTGTCACTCCTGATGGCCGGCAATAAGGCACGGATCAGGAGGAAGAGCCAGATGAACAAGCCGGCAAAGAGATAAATCTGCCAGAATCGGCCCAGGTCGACGTATTCGTAACCCTGATGCCCGAACCAGAAGTTTGTACCAAGGTCCAGTTTCTGCATCACGCCCAGCCACTCCCCGACCATGGAACCGACGACGATCACCAGCAGAGAACCGAAGAGAACGTTGACGCCCAAACGCTGGAAGGGCGGTTCCTTGCCTGAGACCGCCGGTGCGACGAAGAGCCCGGTCGCCAGCCACGCCGTGGCAATCCAGAAGATTCCCAACTGAACGTGCCAGGTCCGGGCGACCGAATACGGGAGCCACTTGGCCAGTTCGATGCCGAAGAACGTCTGCCCCTCGACCCCGTAGTGGGCCGTGATGATGCCGACGACGACCTGCACGACCATCAGGGCCGCAACGACCCAAAAGTACTTGAGCGTCGCCAACATCGAGGGGGTCGCCTTGAGGCCCAGCAGGGGATCTTCACCGGGAACGAGGTGTTCTTCCTCTTTCTTTCCGGCTGCCATGTACCACACCAGGGCACCAATGCCGGCCAGCAGTCCCAGGATGCTGATCATCGACCACATGAAAATCGCTGTCGTCGGTCGGTTGTCGATCAAGTCCTCGGCGGGCCAGTTGTTGGTGTAGGTGATTCCCGTTCCGGGCCGTTCGGTGGAACAGGCCCACGAGGTCCAGAAGAAGAAGGCCCGAAGCGCGGCCCGCCGCTCGGGATCTGGGACCGTCGGCTTGCGCAGGGCATAGTCTTCTCGGAGTTCATCCAGTGAAGCGTCATCACCGAAAAGGGCGTCATAATGCCCCGCCACTTGACCGACAGCCTTGGCCCGTACCACAGAAATCGTCAGATCGCCGCTAGCCTTGTCATAGCCGTTGGTCCGCACATCCAGCCGCAGGCTCTCGCGAAGCGCCGCCTGCTGCGGGGTCGCCAGAGATTCATAGGCCCGGCCGTGAGCATCAAGCGCCATCAGGTTGAGCATTGCCACCAGTTCGCGGTGCAGCCAATCGGCCGACCAATCAGGCGCCACGTAGGCGCCATGGCCCCAGACCGAGCCCAGCTCGTGCCCACCGATCGACTGCCAGACCTGCTGACCGGTACGAATGTCGTCTCCCGTGAAGACCACAGCGCCATCGGGCGTGACAACGCGATCGGGGATCGGCGGTGCCTCTACGTAGATCTGATAACCGTAGTAGCCCAAGACCGCAAACGACAGCACGACGACCGACCAGAATGCGATCCAGACCTTTCTCGATGTGTTCATGAACTTCTCTCCTCCTCGATTCCCAATGGAGTTCTGGATCCGAAGATCCAATTTGACAAGAACCCTAAATCGCCCTATTCCAGTCTTATGGCCGGGCAAGGGGCATTAAGAGAGACGAACTATATCTTAACTTCTCACTGAATTCAGGAGTTTCCGGTTTCCAGTTCACCGGCTCCCGATTGCTGAAAACTTCTTCTCATCGGACACAACGAACATTCGGCGGGATTCAGATCGCATATAAAGTGATCTTCCACATATTCCGGATTGTTCCCCGGTTCAGGTGCAAGGCTCCTTTGCGAAGGCGATTTCATCGATTTCGCAAAAAGGACAATGCAGATAAGGAAGGTCACTACCAGAAGATACTCGATACCTTTGGTTTCGAAAATGTTGACGTAACTGATTGCTTCCATTCGTATTTTCTCCAAGTTTCAAGCTTCAGATGTTGAGGGTTTCGGTAAATCTCTCAGTACAGGCATGCGCCTTACTACCCAACGGAAAACCCATATTTCACTGAAAACCACCATCAACGTAATTGTGATTTCCATCCAGCTTGGGACGTACGAGGCGGGGGAATTCCAGTTGAACGCAATGATCGATACGTTCAGACGGTTCAGAATGATTCTCAGGAGTGTCAGTACCGAGGCCAATTTAACCAGCGAGAGATCTGCATTTCTTACGGCTCTG
>DAOWGJ010000137.1 GCA_030637505.1 Holophagae bacterium | reverse complement strand
CGTCCTCGAAGGCCTGAAGCCGTTGGAGGATTTCCTCAACAGGCATCCGGCGGGTCCCTGCGACGTCAACCGCATCGGCGAACCCACCGAGGTCTATCGCCGCGAGACGCCCGATCCGCAGGACCGTCGGACCACCGGCAGGAATCTCAATCTCCGTACCTTCAGTGGTCCTTCGCCAGGGAAGAAACCGTAGTGAACCGTCGGGGTCGACGACCTGGGGATCAGCCAGACTCTTGTCGGCAAACACCAGCGTTGTGGCTTGATCGCCGGGATCGACGACAACCCGCAGCCCGAGGTCATCGGCACGGACAAATGCCCAGGCATCGGGTCCCTCTCGAGGCGTGACGTCCGGGGTCAGATCACCACTGAACTCCCGAGCTACCGACAACAAGGATTCCACCTGCTCCGGCCCAAGGGCGGCCTCGCGGAGGTCGAAAAGCGTCGTGCCGGCGCCGATGAAAGCACTGCGGGCCGCCTCGACGGCAATACGACTCGGATCACTGGGAATGGCCGCGGCGTTAACGGCCACGGGATAGCCCGGCAGGATTTCGCTCAGAAACGCCAGCGCCGCCGCCACCTCCGTCGCCGGTTCCAGGGTAATCCCATGCACGTAGGCGCCGATGTCCGCGGCGACCAGCGTCCGAATATCCACCGGCCGATCGGCCGTCACCTTCATGAAGACCCGTGCCCGGGGGTTGGCCCCTTGAATAGCGACCGAGGCCCTCTTCAGAACGTAGGCATATTCCTCGACCCGATCGGGCGAGCCCGACCCTCCTGACCACTCGACCTGGAAACGGGTCTCGGGTCCGACATCCCGCGCGATATCGGCAAGGACCTCGAGTTCCGCCGCCAACTGATCGTCGTGACCGGCCGGGGGCCACTCGGTCTCGAAAGAGATGACCAGCCACGGCGTGGCGCCTTCGGCCTCAACCTGAGCGACCAACCCGGAGTCGAAAGTCCCGTCCAGCGGAACATTCCACCCAACGAAGAGGGTCTCATCCTCACCCAACGATCCAAATAACTTAACCGCAGAGGCCGCCTGAGCGCCATCCTCGACCATCATTCCGACACACGGCAGGCAGGGCGCCGAACCGAAGGAAACGCTCCCCACCAACAAGCACAGAAGAAAAACCCACGCAATTCGCATGGGGCATTCTAGCCTGATCAGTGTGGCCCGCGAAGGGACCGGCCGGAGTCCCACCCCCTCTACCTGCCTCCTGGCATCCCAGCGCTCACGCTTCCCAGCTTCCTGGCGTCTTAGCGTCCTAGCATCCCGGCGTCCCAGCGTTCAAGCCTTGCCATCGCATCCCTGCCGAAGAAGGTCTCAGGCGCTCTGATCGCAGCAAATTCCAAATGAGGGCGGGCCTGATCACCATCACCCAGGGCCTCGTAGATCGTGCCCATCGCCCACTCACAAAGCGGCAGCATCACGGCATCCGGCCACGAAGTGGCGGCGCGCATTCGCAAAACGTCGAGGTTTTCGACCGCCATGCCGACAGCCTCATCTGCCCGGCCTTCCAGTGTGAGAGCCCGGGCCCTCGCGATTGCGGCCACCTCGGCACATTCCAGGCGGTTCTGGAACCAGTTGAGCTCATCCTCAACCTTGACCAGGCCATCGCCGTCCTCAATCGCCGCCCATATCTTGAGGACATGAACCGCGTACTGAGTTCCCGGCCGAACCGGCAACTCAACGCCGCACTGAGCAAATCTTCCCCCGAAGAAATCAACGGCGAGTTGCATTTCCTTGCGCCACAGGAGATAGTCATACGCTCGGAACCGACCGGAGACCTCGTCCCACAGCTCGAAATCCTGGTGGAGTGCAGCATCCAGTGACAGGTCGATCAATTCATCCAGCGGATTGAAGGCCTGCCCCACGGCATTGATGGCGTTGGTCAACGCCAAACCGCCTCCCTCCCGGTCTCCCGACAACAACCGCAGCTCACCGGTCCTCCGAAACAGCCGCCGCATACCGGCGCCGGTTGCAGCAATCTGGTCCAGCGCGTCGGCGCCCTCGGCGGGGTTGCCACCTTGAGCCAGAGCGTCGGCCAAAATCAAACCGGCGCCCACCCGAAAGGGCGGCCTCGCCCACATCGGCGAGTGGCGACTCTCGAGTGAATCGAACGAGGCTCGCCACTCAACCGATCCGATCTTGAACGAAGCCGCCATCTGAACGATATCAAGCCAGAACCGATTGGCCTCTGTCGGCCGAATGCCGTCAATCGAGCCGTCAGGTCCGACCGAAAACGACTGGCGTCCAGTCCTCAAGGCCAGGCGCCCCTCTCCTTCTCCAACCAGCTGGAACCCTCCGTGCCCCTCCTTCCGGATCTCACCAAGAAGAACGTAGCCCTTGATTCCCAGAGGCTGGTAGATCTGTTCCTCGGTCCTCAGGAGATCGGGAGATATCCCGTTTCCACCGGAGATGTCAACCAGGGCCGCAAACAACTGGTTACCCAGGACATTGTTGAATCCTGCCACCAGGAGTTCCTTGTTCCCGTCGCCGTCCACATCGATGGCAGCGGCAACAGAAATGTGGCCTGAATTGACGAACAACGGCCGTCTGCCCCGGAGTGGACCTTGTTTGGACCATAGGCCGACGATCGAGGGATACCACTCCTGGTGAATGGCCGTCCAAAGGGCTATCTCGCCGACATCTCCACCAAAATCAGCCTCTTGTAGGCTCCTGATGGAGTACTTCTCGGTCAGCCTCGGATAATACCGACTGATTTTCGGGGAAGGCCTCACCTGAAATCGGTCCAGCAGGCGCCCACCTCGACCAAATAACAGGAGGTCCAGCCGATCCGACGAACCCTCTGGGGTCTCCGCCGCCACCAGGATCTCCGACCCTCTCTCCTCGTGGAGATCCATCACGATGGAGTGCGGCTCGATGCCCTCCACGGGTTTCCGCCACAGAGTCCGGCCGAAGGCATTTCGAACGACCAGTTCGCCGTTTTCGACCGACGACCGGAGATCAGACAAACGGTCGCCGGCCG
>DAOWGJ010000246.1 GCA_030637505.1 Holophagae bacterium | reverse complement strand
CGTTGGCCGAGAATTGATTGCTGATGCGCTCGCCGGGGATTGCCCGGTGTCGACTTTCTTCGCAAGGGAATGATGGTCGGGGGGCCTTCCCGGTGAAGAAAGTCGCACCCGGCACGTCCCGATTCAAGGTATCGGGCGCTCTTGGGATTGAGCGTCGGCTGAAGAATTTCTGTCCCTAGCGGCAAACCAGGCCCCAGAACACGAAGGCCGGGAAAGACGCCAGACTGGCAATCATGACGCAAGCGCCTGCGAGGTCGAGGTCGCCACCCATTTCTTGTGCGACCGCGGTGGATGCAATCGCGGTCGGGGTGGCCAGCAGAAGGATTCCGACCAGGCGCGGCATGCCGTCGATCTGGAGAAAATGCATCAGTAACAGACCGATTGCCGGGGCCAGAGCCAATTTAAGGACCGCGGAAACCGCGACCGCTTCGGTGCTCCTGCGCAAGGTGCGCGCACCCATCTGGGCGCCCAGGGCCAACAGTGCGCCCGGCATCGCGATGTTGCCCAAGAGGTGCAGGAAATTGTCCAGCCAGGTCCACGGTGACCACCCGATCCAGTTCCATGCAAGACCTCCGGCAACACCCAAGACCACCGGATTGAGAACGGCGGCCTTGAAGGCGCCCAACCCGGTGTGGTCACCGGCCCGAAGCAACGCCGCGACCGCCAGAAGATTCTGGAACGGGATCAGGACCGCTGCAGTGACCGCTGCCAGAGTCAGTGCGGACTCACCGCCGGCCGCAAATATTACGGGGAAACCGACAAATACAAGATTGCCGCGGACCGCAGCCTGGACAATCACGCCCAAGCGGGCCGGCCTCTCACGCCGGGCCAGGGCATAGAGAAAAGCGACCAGACCAGTGCCGGCGGTTGCCGCAATGACCGTGCCGATCATCGTTCCGGCATCGGCGGCCACCAGTTCCGCCCGGCCCAGGAGTCTGAGGAGCAGGGCTGGGATGGCGAACCAAAAGATGACGCGATTGAGGTCACGGACAAAGACCTCTCCCGCCCACCCGAGGCGCTTCGCGAGCGCCCCGAGGGCGATCAATAAGAAGACCGGAACTATCCCGGACAAGACTGCCATCAGACCGAGAAATACCGCGCGTCAGGGTGGTGGAATACGATGGCGGAGACCGAGGCTTCTGGATCCATCATGTCACCTTCAGTCAGTTCAACCCCGATATCCTCTGGTCTCAGGGCAGCGAAGAGTTGCCTTTGACCCTTGAGGTCGGGGCAGGCCGGGTAGCCGAAACTGAAGCGCTTGCCACGGTACCGTCCCGAAAAACGATCTCTTGCGCTGGTTTCGGCGGGATCGGGGAAGCCCCACTGCGCCCTGAGACGCATGTGGAGCCACTCCGCGGCGGCTTCCGCGGTTTCAACAGCCAAGGATCCGAGAACGTGGCTTTTGAGAAATTCTCCGGCCTCCTTGAGTTGGGTCACGCTGGCTCGAATGCCTCGGCCTGCGGTGGTGACGAAGAGGGCGACGTGATCGTTGTCGAGGACGTAGTCGGTGATACAGGTGCCGGCGGCCCCGGTCTGGCGCGGCATGGTCCATCGGGCCGCGATCTCTCCGCTGTCAGGCTCCAGAAGTGTGAGCTCGTCGCCGTCGGCCGACGCCGGAAAGAACTGCCAGACGGCCCGAACGGTCATTGCGCCGCTGCGTGCCTCTTCCTGGATATCTCCGACGACGGAACGGAGCATGGCCAATTTGTCATCTCCCTGTAGTTCGAGTCGGCGAATCGAACCTTTCAATCCGAGGTGCTTGCCGAAGAGCATTTGCGGATTGAGCAGGGTCCAGACTTCATCGAGATCCAGGACCGTGACGTGACGTTCCATGTCCGGCGGTGGGGGTGCGTGGATGCTTCGCCTGATCGCCGGCACGCCCTTCGAGGCTGCTGCCGCCAGGTTGTCTTTTTTCGGGGAAACCTCAGGGATTCGGTCCCTCCGAACACTTTCGTTGATTTCGATCTCCAATTGCGCGCGCTTTTCGGCATTGGTCAGGCGATCGACAAGGTCGAGAGCGTTCATGGCGTCGCGCCCGTAGGTGCACAGGCCGTCATAGGCGTCGGCGATCCTCCGGTGGGTGAAGCGACGGGTCAGGGCAGCGCCGCCCACCAGAAGGGGCGTCGAGATACCGGCGGCCTTGAGGTCTTCGGCGGTCAAGATCATCTGGTGGGCACTCTTGACCAGCAGACCCGAGAGACCGATGACGTCCGGTCGGAATTCGTGGGCCGCCCGGACGAGCCGTTCATTGGCAACCCTTATTCCCAAGTCCAGGATCTCGAAGCCGTTGTTTCCCAGCACGATGGAGACAAGGTTTTTCCCGATGTCGTGCACATCTCCCTTGACGGTGGCCAGCAGGACTTTGCCTCGGGAGGAGAATTCCGCATGGTCCATATTGGGCTCGAGGAATGAGACTGCAGCCTTCATTACCTCCGCGCTCTGCAACACCTCGGCGACGATCAACTGGTTGTCGTTGAAGAGCCTTCCGACCTCGGCCATACCGGCCATCAGCGGGCCGTTGATGATGTCCAGGGTTCGAGGCCAGCGCTTGTCCTGGAGAGCTTCCCCCAGGTCCTCTTCGATAAAGGTCTTGTTGCCTTCCACGATCGCTCTTGACAGCCGCTCGGCGACGTCGAGACCGATGCGGTCTTCGGCCCTCGTTTTTGTCGGTTTGCGGCCGCGGAAATACTCCGTGAAGGCCGCGACGGCCTCCTCTCCGGCGACTGTGTCGCCAGGCTGGAGGTCCAGGAGAGCCTCGGCCATCAGGCGTTCCTCTTCGGGGACTTCGGCAAAGCGGGCCAGCTTTTGGGTGTTGACGATTGCCGCGTCGAGCCCGGCTTTGGTGGCTCGGTAGAGAAAGACTGCATTCAGCACTTCGCGACCTGCCGGCGGCAGGCCGAAGCTGACATTCGAGACGCCCAACAGGGTGCGTGTGCCGGGAAATTCAGCCTTGAGCAGGCTCAGACCCCCCAGGGTCAGGCCGGCCGCTCCAAGGTACTGTTGATCGCCGGTGGCACAGGGAAAGACGAGTGTGTCCCACCAGATGTCCTCGGGCCGAACGCCATAGTCTTCAACCAAAATCTGGTAGCTGCGGCGTGCGACCTCGAGCTTGCGGCCGAGCGTGACGGCCATGCCCTCCTCGTCGATCGTGCCGACGATGACCGCGGCGCCATATTTTCGGGCAAGGCCGGCGACCCGGCCGAAACGCTGGGCACCGTCTTCGAGGTTCGTTGAGTTGAGGACAGCCTTTCCCTGGCAGTTCTTCAGTGCCGCTTCCATGACCTCCGGGTCGGTGGAATCAAACATCAGGGGAACTCTGATTCTCCGGTTGAGACGCTGGAGGAAAGCGGTCATGCGTTCCTTCTCGTCGATTTCAGGGTCCTGGAGGCAGACGTCTACAACCTGGGCGCCCTTGAGAACCTGGGCTCGGCCGACTTCGGCGGCGCCATCAAGATCATTGTCGGCGATCAGGCGTTTGAATATCCGACTGCCGAGAACATTGGTGCGTTCGCCCACCAAAAGAGGACGGTTCTGATCGGTGAGTTCGACGGCCTGAAGGCCGGAAATCATGCAGCGACTGTGATCCGGCACCCGTCGAGGCCGGCAGTCTGCCACCAGGTCGGCGAGAGCGGCGACATGGTCTGCCGTCGTTCCACAGCAACCGCCAACGAGGTTAAGCCACCCGTGATCGACGTATTCGCCGAGGATCCTGGTGAATTCCCCGGGACCCTGCAGGTAGTGTCCGTCCTCGTCCGGAAGACCGGCGTTGGGGATACACGCGACGCGGGTCCGCGCGAGGTCCGAGATGGTTCGCAGATCTTCACGCATCAGGTCCGGGCCGGTGGCACAGTTGAGCCCGAGATAGAGGAGGTCGGCGTGGGCCAGGGAAACGACCATGGCCTCGGCATCCTGGCCGCCGAGCATGGTGCCGTTGGTTTCGATTGTGACCGTGACGGCAACGGGAATCCGCCATCCGGCCTCCTTGAAGGCCTTCTCGATGCCGAGCAGACCGGCCTTGGTGTTGAGAAGGTCCTGGCTGGTCTCGAGCACCAGATAATCTGTGCCACCGGTCGTGAGGCCCAAAGCCTGAATCCGAAAATGGTCGACCAACTCGTCAAAAGTGACACCGCCCGTGACGGTGATCGCCCTGGTGGTCGGCCCCATCGAACCGCAGACGAAGCGGGGGTGCTCAGGTGTGGCATGCCGGAGGCAGGCCTCGAGGGCAATCTCCGCTGCTCGCCGGTTGAGTTCGAACGCCTCTGTTTCGAGGCCATATTCAGCCAGGACCAACCCTGTGCCGCCGAAGGTGTTGGTTTCGATAATGTCGGCGCCGGCGCTGAGGTAGGTGTCGTGGACGAGGTCGACTACATCGGGGCGGGTACGACAGAGGATCTCGTTACAGCCTTCGAATGAGGAACCCCCGAAATCTCCGGGCGTGAGATTCATCGTCTGAAGTGCGGTTCCCATGGCGCCGTCGAGCACCAGGATTCGGTTTTCGAACGCGGATCGAAGATCGAATTGCCGGTCCTTGAGATCGGGCGGAGGAGTCATGGCCGGAGGCGATCGAGTAGTTTTGTGATCGCGCGGGAATTCTGCATAACGAAAAAATGAAGGGCGGGCACCTTTCGGGAGAGCAGTTCTTCGGCTTGGCGCAAGGCCCACTCGAGACCGATGTCGGCGACATGCTCGTTTTTGGCCGCCATTACCTCATCACTGAGGTCGGCTGGAATATCAATATGGAAGGTGCCCGGAATACTGGCCAGCTGGCTCTTTGAGGAGAGAATCTTGATGCCGGGTATGATCGGGACATTGACGCCGATCTCACGGCACCGTTCTTCGTATTCAAAGAAGTGGCGGTTGTCAAAAAACATCTGTGTGACGATGTATTCCGCTCCAGCATCGACCTTCGCCTTGGTGTGTTGGAGGTCGGTCTTGAGGTTGGGCGCCTCGATATGTTTTTCGGGATAGCCTGAAACTCCTACACAAAACTCCGATGCGTCGGCGTCCAACAAGTCGTCCTCGATGTAAATGCCTCGGTTCATGGCGGCAATCTGTTGCACGAGGTCACCGGCCCAATGATTCACGGTGCGATGGCCCTCGATCGTCTTCTTGTAGTCGAGGGCGTCACCACGGACGGCCAGGACGTTGTCGATCCCCAGGTAGCGGAATTCGATGAGAACGTCCTCGGTCTCCTCCCGTGTGAAACCGTGACAGAGGATGTGCGGGACGGCATCGACGTTGTACTTGTTTTGAATGAGGGCGCAAATTCCCAATGTACCCGGGCGTTTGCGTTTGATCTTTTTCTTGATGCCGGCCGAGGTTTCCTCGTAGATGGCCTCCGCGGCATGGCTGGTGATGTCGATGAACGGCGGTTCGTATTTGACCAGATCCTCGATGAGGCTGGTCAGATCTCCCAGGTTTCCGCCGCGTAAGGGAGGGATGATCTCAAAACTGATGACAGGCCTGGTTGCACGATCCAGGTGATCGGTTACTTTCATCGTGAAAGGCTACACCCAGGGCGCAAGGGGCGCAATAGGGGGGGGTGAACGTTGAACGCCCAATATTCAATATTGAACAGCGCCCGAGGGATCAGGGTTTTGGACAGCCCCTGTCGCTGCTTCCACGGCCCGATCAAACCGAGGTCACCCGAATCAACATCGGGAACGGTAACGGGCACGGGCTCGGGCTCGGAAGGTGTTCGGACTTGGGTTAGAATCACATCATGAAGGTCTACACGAAGACGGGTGACGATGGAACGACCTCGCTTTTCTCCGGCGGCCGGGTGGAAAAGGACCACCCGAGGCTGGAGGCCTACGGAACGCTGGATGAACTCAATGCGGTCCTTGGTCTGTTGGTCTGTGAGCCGCTCCCCGACGGCTGTGTTCAGTGGATCCAGACTATTCAGGGGGGTCTGTTCTCGATGGGAGCGGCGATCGCAGATGCGGATCGCCCAGAGCCCGGCACATGCCTTTCAATCACCTCGGGCGATCTGGAGGAGTGGATTGACCACATGGATCAAGAACTTCTTGAGCTCAAGGCATTCATCGTGCCCGGCGGAAGCCGGCCTGCGGCGTTGGCTCACCACGCCAGGACGATCTGCCGAAGGACGGAACGGAGGGTCCGAACCGTGGTGATCCAGGGAGAAGACCTGCCCGAGGATGTGCTGCCTTTCCTCAACAGGCTTGGGGATTTTTTCTTCGTCCTCGCGCGTTTCATCAACCACACGATGGGGATTTCTGACCCTGAGTGGAGGCCGTGAGGACGAGACTGGAGACCTGGAACCGGAAACTGATCGGCGACATCGCCTTAATTTGATAGAATGCCAGCCCATGTGGAGTGCTGAAGCCCCTCCGTCTCTGTTCGCGGGCCTTTTTCTGGCCGGCTGATTCATTTATGAAAGACGATCAACCCTCGAATTTTCCGTGTGACGTATCAATGGCGAGTGGTGAACCTCGCCGGCCGAAGGTGTGACGGTGGAGCAGGTTTCCGTTTCTCAGTCCAACGTCGAGAGCCTGTTCGGCACCAAGGACGAAAACCTCAGGTATCTGGAGCAGCGCCTCGACCTCAAGGTCTCCGCTCGGGGGAACGATGTGTCGGTCGACGGCCCGGAGGGCGCCGTAGCGATCGCTGTCCGTCTGATCGAGAGTTTCGACCAGTTGCTCTCCAAAGGCGGCGGGGTCGGCACGCACGAGTTCAGGACCGGCGTTCGGGTGCTCGAGGAAGACATCACTCTCGATCTGGTGGAGTTTTTCCTCGATTCGAGCATTCCGGTGGCGCTCAAGCGGTATGTGGTCCCGAGAAACCTCAATCAAAGACTGTTTATCAGGGCGGTTTACTCGTATGACTATGTCTTTGCGACCGGACCGGCAGGAACCGGAAAGACCTACCTGGCAGTCGCGATGGCATCGGCTGCGTTGATGGAAAAGGAGGTTCGGCGAATCGTCCTGGTGCGGCCGGCGGTCGAGGCCGGTGAGCGGCTTGGTTTTCTGCCTGGTGATCTGGCCGAAAAGATCAATCCATACCTCCGTCCCGTGTACGATGCCCTGTATGATCTGATGGGTTTTGAAAAGGTGTCTAAGTTGATCGAACGGCAGACAATCGAAATTGCCCCGCTGGCGTTCATGCGGGGCAGAACCCTCAACGACGCCTTCATCATCCTCGATGAGGCCCAGAACACCACACACGAACAGATGAAAATGTTTCTCACTCGAATGGGTTTTCACTCCAAGACCGTGATCACGGGGGACATCACCCAGATCGACCTGCCAAGGGGGCAGCGATCCGGCCTGGTAGAGGCCCTGGAGATCATGGATGGCGCCGAGGGTATGTCCTTTGTCCAGTTCAACCACCGGGACGTCGTGCGGCATCGACTGGTCCAGGAGGTCGTCGACCGGTACGCCCGGTGGGAGGCCGCGAGGAGCATCCGAAATGAGGCCGGGCAGTGAAAAAGGTGTTGGCGGGCAAAGAGCGTGCTGCGGTCAGCCGGATCCAGCGAGGCCTGGACGAACGCAGCAGTTGGTGGGACCGGATTCTCGACGTGCCCTGGGGTTGGGCCGTGCTGTCCATCCTGGTCTGTTCGATCCTCTTGCTGCCCAGTGCAGGGGGTCTGCTGCCGGAATGGGCGCCGGGTGATGTGGCCGCCTTCGACGTCCTGATGCCGATGGACATTTCTGTTCCCGATCCAGCGGCTACCGAGGCGATGCGCGAGGAGGCTCGCGAAGCCGTGCGGCCGGTCTATGATTTCGAGCCGAGGCAGCAGGTCGAGGTGGTCAGCCAGATCAGCAATGTGTTCCAGGCCTGCCGTTTGGTTGGTGAAGGTGAAGACGGCGTCGAAGTGGATTGGGAGGGCGCCTCGGATCTCCACCTGGTGCCCGATATGATTGAGGCCATCACCAACTCCGAGTGTTCGGACGGGCTGGAGAGCGCGTTGATCCAGGTTGCCGCCCAGCTGTACCAGTATCGTATCGTTGACGACCGCCGGTCCCTGGATCGAAGGGCCGCGAAGGGCCTGGTGCTGAGGAACTTTGCCACTGGGATCGAGCGGGAAGTCGGCCCTGCGGACGTAGCCGGCGTCATCGACGTCCGGACTGAACTCGAAACCTCAGTTCGGGCGATGCTTCTGGAGCAAGCCGTAGTCAAGCGGGCGTGGCTCCGGGCTTCGGTGCAGTTTCTGACGAACAACCTTCCGCCGAACCTGGTTTATAGCAGGGTCGAGACCGTCGAACGCATCAGGGGGGCCGAAGAAGGGGTTACACCCCGTTCACAGGTCTTCAGCCGGGGTCAGATCCTGATTCGGCGGGGTGACAAGGTCACCTTCTCGGTGGCGCGCGTGCTCCAGTACCTTAAGGACCAACGGCAGGAAGTCGCGGCTTTCACCAACCAGTTGGGCATTGGCGGCCTGATGCTTCTGGTGGTCCTCGGGTGGTGGCGACTGGTGGGGAGCTTCTTTGGGGCCGGGGAGGGCCGCAGCCGACTTTCGATGGTCTTCATCTTGATGATGCTTTTCGCCGGGATCAACCGCCTGGGTCTTTTCTTGGCGACGGCGGTAGCCCGGAACTCGCTTGGGCCTATGATGTCGGAAATCGACCTCTACCTGTGGGCATTGCCCTATGCCGCGGCAGCGGTAACCGTGACGATGGTCCTGGGTTCCAGGGTGGCCGTGCTCTTTGCCGTATGTGTGGCCATTATGGCCTCGCTGATGATGGGGGGCGACTTCACGGTATTGATCTTCGCTCTGGCCTCTGGGGTGATCGGTGTTCTGGCATCGGTTAACTTCAAGCAACGATCGGCCTTCGGAAGGGTCGGTGCGATGGTCGGTCTGGGCAATGCCGCGGTCGTTCTCGTCCTCGCCCTATGGTCGGGATGGCCCAACCCGATGGAAAAGGTGGCCATGGAAATGGTCGCCGCCTTCCTCGGAGGGCCGTTGTCGATCGGTGTTGCCAGCCTTCTTCTCCCGATGCTCGAAAGCCTCTTCGGCATCACAACCGACATCAGGTTGCTGGAAATGTCCAATCAGAACCTGCCGTTGCTGAAGAGGCTCTCTCTGGAGGCGCCGGGGACCTACCAGCACTCTCTGGCGGTCGGAAATCTCGCCGAGGCCGGTGCCGATGCCATCGGTGCGAATTCACTGCTGTTGAGGGTGTGTGCCTATTACCACGACGTTGGGAAGTTGGTGAAGCCCGGTTATTTCGTTGAGAATCAGCAGGGAGACAACCCTCACGATTCTCTTTCGCCGTCGATGTCGGCCCTGGTGATCCAGAGCCACGTCAAGGAAGGGTTGGAGATGGCTCGAGAGGCCAAGTTGCCGCTGGCCATTCGCCAGGGTATCGCGACCCATCACGGGACCAAGCTGATCCGGTATTTCTATGCCAAGGCGAAAGAGTTGACCGACCCCGAGATGGATGAGGTCAGGGAGAGCGACTACCGCTATCCCGGCCCGAAACCCCACACCAAGGAGCTTGGGGTCCTGCTGCTGGCCGATGCGGTCGAGGCAGCCGCTCGCACCATCGAGAAGCCGAGTCCCACCAAGATCCAGGGGATGATCGGCAGGATCTTTTCCGACACCCTCGAGGACGGTCAGCTGGTCGACAGTGATCTGACGTTCTCTGAATTGGATAAGGTGGCGACGGCCTTCTTGTGGGTTCTGACCAACATGTACCACCACCGGATCGATTATCCGGGCTTCGATTTCAACAGGGGCAACCGGTGATGACGGTGCACGAGGTTGAATTTCGATGGGAACGCAGGCCTTCGGGGCCGGCGGCCGAGAATCTGCGGTGCGTGGTCAACAGTGTCTTGAATTGTATGGATTCGCCGCCATCCGAGGTGCACATTCTGGTGACCGACGACCGGAGGATTCGTGACCTCAACAGGCAGTATCGCCAGATTGACGAGGCCACCGATGTGCTGTCCTTCTCAGACGGTACCGAATTACCGGACGGCAGGGTTTTGCTCGGTCAGTTGGTGATCTCTCGCGACAGGGTTCGGGTTCAGGCAGAGCGGGCGAGTCACTCGGAAATCAGGGAACTCGAGGAGCTGACGCTTCACGGCGTCTTGCACCTCCTCGGGTACGATCACAACGAGGATCAGGGCGAGATGGATAAAACGGAGCTGAAATTGCGGCGGGACGTACTGGAATGAAGGCTGATGTTGTCAACTGGTTGCTACATCCGGTGACCCTGACTCTGCTTGGGGCGGCGGTCTTCGTCGTCATGCTGCTTGCCGAGATCCTCCAGCGGCGGCTGTCTGAATTCGGCAACGTACGTTTTCAGGGTCTGGTAGAGGACCACGAGGCCCTGTTGGCTCTTGGCAGTCAGGAACATGTCGTCCTGTCACCGGTTCTGACCGCCCTGCGGTGGATCCAGATGGTCTGCCTGTTTCTGGTATGGACGCTGCTGTTCTTCGGCATCCATCTCGGCGTGTTCTGGGCTGTCGTGTCGGCATTGGGAGTTCTGATGGGCGTTGCCCTGCTTGCCCAGTGGCCCTTCGGGGGCTTGAGCGAAAGTGGTGTGGCGAAGCTCTTACGACTTCTGCGGCCCCTGGTGGCCCCGATTGCACGGTTCGGCGGTCTGGGTGCTTCGGAAAACGTCGAAGGGGCGGAGGAGGACGAAGAGGAAGCCTCCGACCGTGAGATTCGGGCATTTCTGGACGTTGGTGAGGCCGCGGGCATCATCGAGGGAGAGGAAGGGGAAATCCTGGAGAGTCTGGTCGAGTTCTTCGACACCACGGTCCGGGAGGTGATGACCCCCCGGACCGACATAGTGGCTGTTCCGGAGTTCGCCTCCTGGGAAGAACTGATGGAGACCTTCGGCCGGACTCACAAGAGCAGGGTGCCGGTGTTTCGCGAGACTGTCGATGACATCGTCGGCGTTGTCCATGTCAAGAATCTGATCAAGGATTTCATCGAGGGCGGCCGCCCGCCGGTGCGCGATCTCTTTCGGCCCTGTCCGGTGGTGCCCGAGAGCAAGGAGCTGGGCGAATTGCTCAAGGAGTTCCAGCAGGAACATCAGCAGATGGCGATCGTCGTCGACGAATACGGCGGCACTTCGGGCCTGGTGACGCTGGAAGACATCATTGAAGAAATCGTAGGCGAGATCCAGGACGAATTGGATCCGGCAGAACCCCCAGAGTGGGAAGAGCTTCGGAGCGGTGTCTTCCGACTGCAGGGCCGTGCCCCGTTGGAGGTTCTGGAGGAGCTGTTCGGACTTGAGCTGGACGAAGAAGACGTTGACACGGTTGGCGGGCTGGTGTTTTCGCGGCACGGGACGGTGCCGGAAGCGGGCACGGTGGTTGAGATGAATCAGGGGTCCCTGATCTTCGAAGTCGAAAAAATGGACGGTCGGCGCATCGTCAGCGTGATTGCCCAGCGGCCTCGATCGGCCGACGATTCGGGGGAAAAATGACCGACGCAGATTCCTCCCTCAGGTCTGGTTACGTTGCCCTTATAGGTCGACCCAACGCAGGGAAGAGCACGCTTCTCAACGCGCTGATTGGGGAGAAGGTCGCCATCGTCAGCGACAAGCCGCAGACCACCAGAAACCGGATCGTCGGCATCGTGACCGAAGCACGGGGACAGGCGGTATTCTTCGACTTGCCCGGAGTGCACAGGCCTCGGCACAAGATGAACACCCGGATGATGCAGGAAGTTCGATCGGCGCTCGAAGAGGTAGATCTGGTACTGCATTTGGTCGATGCTTCTCAAGCCTGGGGCGGGGGCGAGGCCTTCCTCTTCGACCTGCTCGACGGCGTGAAAGCACCGGTCGTCGGTGTTCTAACCAAGATCGACCTGTTGAAGGACCGAACGGCCTTGTTGCCGCGAATTGAAGAGTACGGCGAACGGAGGCCTGACTCGCCGATAGTGCCTCTGTGTGCGCCAAAAGGCCACGGCCTTGACGGACTCCGGCAGGAAATTTTCCAGGCACTGCCCGAGGGTGAGCCCTTTTACCCCGCCGATATGACGGCGACCCAGAGCGAACGTTTCTTCGTCGCCGAAGTCGTGCGCGAGAAACTCCTCCATAGGACTCGCAACGAATTGCCCTACACCACCGGCGTTTTGGTCGACTGGTTCAAGGAAGAGGGCAATCTCCTGAGAATTGACGCTGTGATCTACGTCGAGCGTTCCAGCCAAAAAGGAATCGTTATCGGCAAGGGTGGGCGCATGCTGAAAAGTGTCGGGCAGGCGGCCCGGATCGAATTGGAGCGGGTGCTGGGAACCAAGATTTTCCTGTCGTTGCACGTCAAGGTGCACGCCCGCTGGCGGGACGATCCCAGAGTGCTTGTCCAGATGGAGCCCGGTCTCGCTGATCTCGGTGGCGAGTTGATTCTCTCGGAGGATGAGGGGTGACGCTGGAGACGCTGCTGGTCTTCACCCATAAGGCCTGCCCTCACTCCCAGGCTCTGCTCGAGGATTTTCGTCTGCGCGGTGTTGTTTTCATGGAAATCGACGTGACTGAGCCAGGGGGCCTCGAGCGACTGCGTGCCCTCAGCTGGGAGCATCGCCTGCCGGTCGTCGCCGACCACGAAAGGATCACCATCGGTTTCCGCGGCCAGACCTCGACCTTTGAGGCTCTGGGGTTGGATGACGGGTGACCGACGTGAAAATGGGGCGATTCGAAGAAAAGAACGAGGTGGTGGGCCAAGGCCCACCCTACGATAATCGGCTGTTTGTAGGGTGGGCCTTGGCCCACCATTTGCTTGAGAGCACCCCGGATGAACTGGTTCGACCTGAGCCCCGAGACTTTGCTTCGCCTTTTGGAAGTCATCAAAGTGTCAGTCGTCCGTCTCAACCGGGCCGCGAAGGGCCTTGATTCGGCCCCTGTGTTTCTTGTCATCCTTGCGGCGCCTCTTCTCTTTCCGAGGGACTCGAGTCGGACGTCGCTCAGGATCCTCGGTCAGGGCGTCCGCCAACAGGGAGGCGAACCGGGCGAGGCACTCCCGCCGGTTGGCCTCACGGGTACGATGCCGTTGGCACATGACCCTCAAGACGTCTTTTTTGGTGATGCGTCCAGGCAACCGTTCCCTGACCAGGTCTTTTTGCGTGTCGGTCAGAGAGTCGGTTTTCGAAAGTGAGAAGCGCAGAGTTGCCTTGGTCTCCACCTTGTTGACGTTCTGACCACCGGGGCCTGAACTCCTGGCGTACTCGAAATCGAGTTCGTTTTTGTCAATCGCCACGTCATCGTTGATCCGGATCATAGGTCATCATGACCAAGATCAAAGGTGGAGGCAAGTGTTCAAGGTACAATGCGGACGGTTTGGGTATGTTGATTGAGCGAATTCAAGAAAACGGTGAAGATTGCTGCGTATTTCGCGCCGCAGTGGATCACCGGTGAGAAGGTCGGGCTAGAACGGCGTACAATCAGGGAATGAGGCTGCACATGATTTGTGCTCGGATCGGGTTCGGTTGGATCCTCACAGTCCTGTCTGCCATGTTGCTGGTTTCGGCAGGGGATCTCTGGGCTCAAGTTTGCCCGGCGCCCGCCGGGAGATCGGCCTTGGGCTGGACCAACGAAGCCTACCTGAGCGACCTGGTCGTCCGCGGACAGTACGCCTTTGGGGCTGACACGTATGGGCTCGGAGTCTGGGATGTAAGTGACCCACATCACCCCCAGCACGTGTCCGATTGGGGGGGGGCG
>DAOWGJ010000175.1 GCA_030637505.1 Holophagae bacterium | reverse complement strand
GTGACAGGGATCTCGTGCCAGACGATCTCTGGTTCGAGATCACTGGTTGGAGGCATGGCGGCCTGGTACAGAGCGTGCGAGCCAAGCCATTCGCCGGGGCGAGGCGAGAGAGGAAGGTGGGCCTCGCCGTCGATCTTCCTGGTTCGGTCGATTGGTATGACGAGATCAAAGTGACGCTGGTGGGTCGATGAGTTGGGCAATTCGTCGAACGAATTGCATGAGGGTGGGCGCCGTGCTGGTTCGATGAAAATCAAGAGCGCCCAATCCCCATCAACGGTGCGTGCCATGCTTCGCATTTTCCTCCGGCAGCACTCCCGATTCATGTGCCGCTGCGGAAAATGCGAGCTTGGCAACACCCGGGGAGCGCCTTGGTGATCGAGTCCCCCGGCGACGCCGTAGGCCGCCGAGATCATTTCCCGGAGGGGCGAGACTCTCCCGATTTCTGAAAAGACGCCCCTTCGGGAAATGGTCGAGCGGGAGCGCTCGCGCTCCCGAAGGCCGGGGTTGAATTCAGGGGCAGGGACAGTGGGCCGCGTCAGGACCGGCGGCAGGCCACCTGACGCCGTCCCTGTTCCGATCCCTCTCCTTTCCATCGGCGCCGGGTTAGGATATTCCCTGACCTGATGAGGAGGCATGATGCAACTGGAAATCTCCGCAGACGAGCTGACCGATTTGGTTCTAAGAGTCTTTTCTCCGAAACCTGCCGACCGCGCGTTGGCGATTCTGGTCGACCTGCCGGATGCCGCTCTGCCCGACCATGAGCACTGGAGGGAACGGCGGGACATGGCGGCGGGCTGGGCCCGCCGACTGACCGCCGCCTCGGCGGTGCACGGCCTGGACATTTCGCTGGTCCTCTACCGAAATGTCCGCGCCAACAACGCCGATCTCCCGGAGGAGATGACGGTCTGGGATCCGTCAAAGCCCCTACCGGAGACCGCAGATGACCTTGCAGAACTCCCGAGAATACCCTTGGGCGATGTTCTGACGCGGCACCAGTTGGCCCTGGCGCCGACCGAGTTGTCGGCCACGGCGCCGCTCAAGATGCTCTGTCCGAAATATGGTTGTCGCGCGGCCACCATGCCGGGCTTCTCGCCTGAGATGGTGCCGGCGTTGCGTCTGGACTACACCGAGGTCAACCGCAGGGTCACGGTCCTCAAGGAGCTCTTGGACCGGTCTGTCGCAGCGGATTGTGTCTTCGAGGTCGTTGGCCAGGGAGGTTTTGAGCTCCGCTTGGATCTCCGACATCGGTCCGCCCATGCTTCGGGCGGGTTGTTGCCTCAGCCGGGCATGGCAGGAAACCTCCCGTCGGGAGAGGCTTATATCGTGCCGTATGAGGGAGAGATCGAGGGGGATGCCAGCCGAACCGCGGGAGTCCTGCCCGTGCAATTGGACGGGGAAATCGTCGTGTACCGGGTCGAGAATAACAGGGCAGTCGAGGTCATCAGCGAAGGCCCGGTTTCCAGGAGGGAGGCCGAGCTGATTGCGGTCGAGCCCGCATACAGCAACCTGGCAGAGCTTGGTCTCGGGGTGCTGGCGGCCTTCGGCGTGCATCCCGTCGGTGAGGTTCTGTTGGATGAGAAACTCGGCCTTCATATCGCTTTCGGGCGCAGCGAACACTTCGGCGGCCAGGTCGGGCCGGATCAGTTCTCAAGTCCGGAGGCCGTGACTCATCAGGATCGGGTCTACATCGAAGAATTGCAGCCGGATGTCCAGGCTGTATTGGTTGATCTTCAATTCGCGGACGGGGAAAAGATGCCGCTGATGAGGGACGGGAAGTATGTGATCGGTTTTTTAAATACAATTCGTTCGACGAATTGCCCCAGCCCTTACCCGATCAAAACGCCGAAGACCAGCGTGATGACGAAGAGAGCGCCTACAGCCAACGGAAAGAGAATCTGATGGCTGTTGGTGTCGTCTGTCTTGGGCTGAAGGTCTTGCATGAGTGTCTCCTGCCTCGGCGGTTCGAGCGCCGATGCCCTGTGGGGCAGATTGTAGACGAATCGCGATGAATTCGCTACAACCCAGATCATCGCTGACGTTGGAGGAACAGAGCGGGCGATTTTGAGGAAAAATCGTGGCAGAATGTGGCAGAATTGTGGCGACCTAGCCCGTATCATTCATCGGGGGTCGTTGCGAGGGTTGCGAGGTGCCGTGTACAGCGGGGTTTTCGACCCGAGGGGCGCGGAGGCGTACTTGACAGTACGTTGAGCACCCCGAGGTGGGAAAGCACAGCTGGGCATGGTGCATCGCAGCCCGTAGTAGATTCCTGATGGATGATGCGGGCTTACATAGGAGGTTCGAGATGCTCCCGGTCCTGGACAATGATGCGCTGAGGGAAGCTGACCGGCACACGATCGAGGACCTGGGGGTTCTCGGTCTGGTTTTGATGGAAAACGCGGCCACCGGTTTGGTCGATGCCCTTCGGGAAACCTGGCCCGAGGCGCGCAAGGTGTTGATTCTGTGCGGGCCGGGGAACAACGGAGGCGATGGTCTGGCCGCCGCACGGCACCTGTCCAACGGCGGGCACGATGTGGACTTGATGTTGCTGGCCGATCCGGACACACTGTCTGAGGATGCCCGGGTCAATTTGGCATGGGCCCGTGCCTTTGACTTGGAGGTAACGGTCGTCGAGGGTGATGATCTGACGCCTCTCGAGCAGAGTCTGGCGGCGTCCAGCCCCCCGGACATCATTGTCGATGCCCTTCTGGGGACCGGTCTCGATCGTCCACTGACGGGAAGATTGGCTCGGGCGGTTGATCTGGTGAACCGATGTCCGGCACCGGTTGTGGCGGTGGATGTGCCGACCGGGTTGAGTGGATCCTCGGCAAGGGTTCCGGGTCCCGCGATTGAGGCCGAGTTGTGCCCAACGTTTGCGGCGCTGAAGCTCTGCCACTGCCTGCCCCCCGCATGTGAGGCCTGCGGAGATGTCGTTGTGGTCGATATCGGGATTCCACCGAAAGTGTTGCAGGCCGGCGCCCAGGCGTGGTGGGTTGAAGCTGAGGATGTCGCGCTCCTCTTGCCGCATCGATCGGCCGACGGGCATAAAGGATCATTCGGTCATCTCCTGGTGGTCGCCGGGGCGCGGGGTCGCGGAGGTGCGGCGTCCATGGCGGCTCGTGCCGCCGTTACCGCCGGCGCAGGACTGGTGACTGTGGCGGTGCCGAGCCCGGCCGTACCGGTTGTCGACGGGGCCTGCCTCGAGGCGATGACCTTTGAACTCCCGGCCGACGAGGCTGGGGAGGCCGCCGGGCCGGGAGATCTCGAGCAGGTCTTCGCGCGAATGACCGGGGTTGCCGCGGGGCCGGGCATGGGAACTGGGCCTGGCGCCCATAAGGTGCTGGATTTGCTGCTCTCTCGGTGCTCCGGGCCGCTGGTGCTCGATGCCGACGCTCTCAATATGATTGCCGGTTCTCTGGAGCGTCTGGCTGGTCGGTCAGGGCCGACTGTGCTGACGCCGCATCCCGGCGAGTTGGCACGGTTGCTGGGGCGGCCGACCGAAGATGTGGTTGCCGACCGTCTGGAGGCCGCCCGCGAGGCGGCTCGCATCTCCGGCGCCGTCGTCGTCGCCAAGGGTTATCGCACCGTCATTGCCGACTCGGAAGGTCGGGCCTGGATCAACCCGACTGGCGACGAGCATCTGGCAACAGGAGGTTCGGGTGATGTACTGACCGGCTTGATCGGCGCACTGATGGCGCAGGATTTCGATCCGGTCCGGGCTTCGATCGTCGGTTGCTGGCTTCACGGCCGGGCGGGTGAGTTGGGCGCCGATGTCTGGCCGGCCGCCGTGCCGGCCGCCGAACTACCCGCACTTGTCGCCTCGGCATGGGCCGAACTCATAGAGAACTTTGGTGATTGATGACGGCCTCCGAGATCGTTCATGCCGCAAGCCCGGCCGATACCGAGGCCTGCGGTGAGGCCTTGGCGCATAGGGTCGAGCCTGGGGACGTAATTCTTCTGGAAGGGGATCTTGCCGTGGGGAAGACCACCTTCGTCCGCGGTCTGCTCCGAGGTCTTGGGGGGGATCCCTCAGACGCCAATTCTCCGACCTTTGTCGTCGTGCAGTCCTATCCGTGTACGGGTTCGGTTTCGGCCTTGCATCATATCGACCTCTATCGCCTGCCCGATGAATCGGAAGCTCTTCGGGAGATTGGGTTGGACGATTTCCTCGGTGATGAGAGTGCGGTGGTCGCCGTGGAGTGGCCTCGGCCGGCCCTGAGGAGCTTTTTCGGATCGGGTGTGCCCCTGTGGCGGGTCGCGTTCGCGCGGGAAGGCGATGAGATCCGGCGGATTGAGATTTTCCGGCAGTGAAGAGTTACTCAATTTGGTAAATTCGACTGGCGTGCCGATGTGAAGTTGGGGGAAGCGTTGTGGATTCTGTGAGACAGTTTTTCGAAATGATCGTTGAGTTTTATAAAGGACTTGAAATCACAGCACATCCTCTGATAGGTCTCGGTTTTGCTGTGGTCGTCGCGGTCGTGACACTGGTGTTGATGCGAATCGTTCGGATCATCGGCCGTGCCCTGGAAGAGGGAGTCGACAACCGGGCGGCCGGGATGACGGGCATTCGGCTTCAAGAGCAGGAGATTCTGTCAGGACAGGACATCGCTGCCTTTCTCACCCTCGTTGTTCGAGGACTCCGGCTGATTGTGTCGGCGTGGGTATTGATCACCGCTGTGGCTTTCGGCTGCCGGTTGTTTTCCTGGACCGAGCACATCGCCGAAGCGGCGGTTGATCTAGTTTTCGAGGTCCTCTGGGCAGTCGGAAGAACGATCATCGACTACATTCCCAATCTCCTGGTCATCGCCGTCGTCGGCGCCATTTTGTGGTATTCGATACGCCTCGTGCACCTTGTATTCATGGGGATCGAGTCGCAACGGATACGGATCCGTGGATTCTATCCAGAGTGGGCGATCCCGACCTTCAACATCGTCAAGCTCTTGATGGTCGTCTTTGCGATCGTTGTGGTCTTCCCATATTTTCCGGGGGCCGGCTCGCCGGCATTTAAGGGCGTTTCGATCTTCCTTGGTGTGTTGGTTTCCCTGGGTTCGACCAGTGCCGTCGCCAACGTCATCGCAGGCGTCCTCTTGATCTACATGCGCGCCTTCAAGGTTGGCGATCGGGTTCGGATTTCAGATATCGAGGGAATCGTTGTGGAGCGGAGCCTGCTCGTGACTCGTATTCGGACGCCGAAGAATGTTGAGGTGGCCATTCCCAATGCCAAGGTGATGGCCGAACCCATCATTAATTTCAACGCCCAGGCCAAGAAGAAGGGCCTGGTTCATCACACGACTCTGTCCATTGGTTATGACGTCGAATGGAGGCGAGTCCGCGATTTACTGATTGCGGCTGCGGCCAAGGTCGAGGGTGTTGGTCAGAAGCCGGAACCCTTTGTTCGACAGCTGGAACTTCGGGATTTCTCGGTGGTATACGAACTCAACGTTAATATCCATCAACCCCATTTGCTCCCGCGAATCACGTCGGATCTCCATGCAAATATCCTGGATGCCTTCAACGAGGCGGGAGTGGAGATCATGTCCCCCGAATTTGCCGCCTTGAGAGACGGCAACGCTCTCGCCATTCCCAGGGCTGCTGAGGGTGAGTCTTGATTCTTCCTGTATTATAGTGGTCTGAATATGGATGACGACAATGAAGCGGAAGATTGGGAGGGAATGATGCGACTGAGACCAGTAATATTGTTTGGCGTTTTGTTGGTAATGGTGGGTTCAGGCTGGTCGATTGAACCGGTGTTCGACAATCGCGGCAGACCGGTGGCGAGAGACGGATTGAGTTGGAAAGGGGCTGACCGGGGAGCGCTTCCCGTCGGTGTGTCCAAAGGCTCATACACCGATCCGGAGAGCGGATTGATCCTCAGGTGGTTGGCTCATTACGATGGAATTCAGGGTTTTTTCGAAGACGATTTGATCGAGGAAGACAGCGTTACACCGGTGTGCGATGGACAGCAGCTCGGATCGGGCGATGACGCCCCGTACGTCTACTGGTACGAAGGCTATACCGAAAATTTTGGGACGGCCCGGTGGAATACACCCTTCGATGACGCCACATGTTCCGATATCACCAACGATCTCGTGCGGTATTTCTACACTCGGGTGATGGCGGATGCGGCCCTCGATACGCTGTTGTCTCTGGGCCACGATGACAGTATGAGAGTGTGGGTCGACGGCGAACAGGTCTATGAGGGTGTCGACGGCGAGTGGGCCGCAGATATGCACCAGGTAGGCGTTCATCTCAAGCCCGGGTGGAACTCGATCCTGGTTAAAATGTACTTTCCCGAGTTGAGTGAAGATTCAGGCACTCGTTATTTCAGCCTCCGATTTCTCGATGCGCAGACTGAAGACCCCATCATCCTGACCCAGTCAATCGACGGCTGGTGTGCAAAGGATGGGGAAGGGCGCACATGGGTATATGCCGGTGGCGTCGCCGATCTCCCCGGGGCATTGGGCAGTGTGTGGGCCTCGGATCTTCGGGTGACCAATATCCTGCCGTACAGAATGTTGGTGACTATCGAGTATTTCAAAGAAGGCCGGGCCCGGCCTGCCAAGGCTGACGCCCCCGACGCTTCGGTCGACATCGTATTCGACCCTCACGAGAGCCGTACCTGGGAACGGGTCTTGCCGACGCTCTTCGGGCTGAACGAACCGCAAAAGGGCATGTTGGCCATCCGCGGCTTTGACGAATACGACTGCAAACGAGGAGCCGTGTCCCTGAGAACCTACAACCGGTCCGGCGCCGGGACGTTCGGGATGAACATTCCGTTCAACGATTATTGGGAAGGGAGCACCTGTTGTTCACAAACTCTCATGGGTCTGCGCAACGGCCCCGGGTTCCGAACGAATCTGGCCGGGTTCCCTGCCGTCGTGATGAATGCCGAGACGGAGATCACCGTCACCGTCTGGGATATGGCTTCGGGAGAAAAGGCGAGCGGTGACTTCACGGTCGAAGGGTATTTCCAGATCAACGACATCTTCGACGCCGTTGGCCTCGGCCACCTGGAGACCAGTGATGCGGTGGCCTACATTTCGTGGTCCAGCTCGGACACCGGGGCCAGGTGGAACTTCACCGCCTCGGTCAATGACAATATTACGTCCGATCCGACGTTTATCAGCGAGGGGCCCTGGTTCATTATTCCCTACGACTGAGTGGAATCACCGTTCGATGCCGAACGACCGGAGGATCGCCTCGGCGGCAGCCGTGGCCGTCGTCGTGCCTGACAGGACTTCGGCTTCCATGTCCGCCAGTCGTGACGAAACGTCGGAATGGGACCTGACGGCCTCCATCACGGCGTCGTCGATCATCGACCACATCCAACGGAGGCGCTGACGGCTTCGCTTGTCGGCCAGTGCACCGTTGTTCGTGATGACTCGGCGATGGTCCTCGATCAGGGCCCAGAGATCGTCGAGCCCCAGCCCGGTCAACGCCGAACAGACGACGGCTTGCGGATCCCAGGTCGCATGGCCCGGCGGCCGGAAGAGTTGGAAGGCTCTCTCGTACTCTGCTCGTGCGATCTTGGTGGCGTTGATGTTGTCACCGTCTGCCTTGTTGTCGGCGACGATGTCGGCCCGTTCGAGGATGCCCCTCTTGATGCCCTGAAGTTCGTCGCCGGCGCCGGCCAATACCAGCACCAGGAAAATCTCGACCATATCAGCAACAAGGGTCTCGGACTGCCCGACGCCGACGGTCTCCACCAGGATGACGTCAAAGCCGGCCGCCTCGCAGACCATCATCGTTTCGCGGGTCTTGCGGCCGACCCCGCCGAGGGATCCACCGGTGGGGGAGGGCCGGATGAAGGCCTCGTCCATGGCGGACAGTTGTTCCATCCGCGTCTTGTCGCCGAGGATTGAGCCCTTGGTGCGGGTGGATGACGGGTCGACCGCCAGCACGGCCACCCGGTGGCCCTGTTCGACCAGACGGCCCCCGAAGGCCTCGATGAAGGTGCTTTTGCCGGCGCCGGGAACCCCTGAGATCCCGATTCTATGAGCGCCGCCGGTATCTGGAAGAAGGGCACGCAGCAGCTCCTGAGCCTGCCTTCGGTGCTCCGCGTTGTTGGACTCGACCAGGGTGATCGCACGCCCGAGGATCGCCCTGTCGTGTCCCCGAATGCCCTCGATGTAGTCGTCGGTCGTCAGGTTGGGTCGTTTCATCAGCGACAAATCAGTTGTTGCAGAGGATCTTCACCTTGCGGGCGGCGCGCTCCACCGCGGCGTCGTCTTCCGCGTTGAGCAGCTCCTGCTTGGCGTCGTAGCACTCATCAGCCTCTTCCTGAAGTTCGGGGGCCAGCTCCTGGACGACCTCTTTCGACTCGGGTTCACACATCACCGGATCGACTCGCCTGACGTTGGCGTTGCCCTTGACCTCTT
>DAOWGJ010000226.1 GCA_030637505.1 Holophagae bacterium | reverse complement strand
GATCGCTCGGGACGCCTGGACATCGGCGACTACGTTCGGGCCCTGCGGCCCGACACCCTGCTGGTTTCTGCGATGCACGCCAACAACGAGACCGGAGTGATATTCCCCGTCGCCGACATCGCCCGCATCGCCAAAGAGACCGACCCCTCGATCGTCGTGCACACCGATGCCACGCAGACTGCCGGAAAGCTCCCACTGAATCTCCGCGGTGACCTGAGCTACGTCGACTTATTGTCTCTTTCAGGCCACAAACTCCACGCCCCCAAGGGCATCGGCGCCCTCTTCGTCCGTCGGGGAACCCCATGCCGGCCCTTCATGCTGGGCGGCCACCAGGAAGACGGCCGGCGCGCCGGCACCGAGAACGTCGCCTTCATCGTCGGCCTGGCCCGCGCGCTGGAAATGGCCGACGAACACCACGACCAGGACGAACAGAAGATCCGGGGCCTTCGTGATCGGCTGGAAGCGGCGCTGTTGGAGGCTATCCCCTACGCCGAGGTCAACGGCGGCGAGGTCGAGCGTCTCTCCAACACCCTCAACCTGGCGATCCATTTCATTGAGGGTGAGGGCATGCTCTACCAGCTCTCCGCCGTTGGCATCTGCGCCTCGTCGGGGTCGGCCTGCACCTCGGGCTCGCTTGAACCCTCGCACGTCCTCCGCGCGATGTCGGTGCCCTTCACCGCAGTTCACGGCTCGATCCGCTTTTCACTCTCGCGCTACACGACCTCAGCCGAGATTGACCATGTGATCGAGTTCTTCCCCCCGATTGTCGCCAACCTCAGACGACTCTCACCCTTCTGGGATGCTCAAGCCAACGCCCCCAGACCCGAGGCCGAACCCCTGATGCACCAGACGGAGATGCCGAAGTAGCTCTCAGCTATCAGCTGAGCCTCTTGCAAAATTCAATGGCAACGCCTAGAAGAGGGGAAAGTAGCCACAAAAAGGCACAAAGATGCACGAAAAGAATTTACAGGAATTTACAGGGGACACTGTTTTTCTGAAAAGATCGAAAAGATGCCTGGCACGCCTTTCCACCTTTGTGCCTTTCGCAGGTCCTGCCCGCTGAGTCTGAGGTGGCCGGCGGTCTTGGATTCTGGTTTTCGTCGCCGGCCTTCGGGGGCGCATTGAGGTCACTGCCAATTCCTGGGCCACCGATCGCCCCCGCTCGGTGCATTTCCCGGAGGGGGCAGCATTTCTCTGGCTGGGGAGGAGGCCGCCCCTCCGGGAAACGACCTCGGCGGCCTACGGCGTCGGCCGAGACTCGATTGCTGACGGCGGCGCCGAGGGTTGCCCGGTGTCGCCCTTCTTCGCAACGGCGGCTCAGTTGGGAGTTCTGCCCGGTGAAGAGAGGGCGCACCCGGCACGCCCCGATTTGGCGTCTTGTGCGCCCTTGATTTTGTTCGTCGGCATAGGCTGTTCGGGCACTGACGCGGACGTGGACGCGGTTCCGGTCCCCGCCGCGGTTGACGGACACGGTCCCGGTTTCGACCCCGTCCTACAACTGCCCTCGGAGGGTCAGCGTGAACGAACGACCCGGCGCGAGGACCGAATCTTCATCGGCGGAGCCGAGGTAGGTTCGATCGAAGAGGTTGCGGCCGAGCAGCTGCAGTTGGAGTTCCTCGGAGAAGGCCCAACCGATCGCGCCATCCAAAACGGCATAACCCGGCACGACCTGTTCGGAAGGCCCCGTGTCGTCGTGGCGTGTGTAGGCCGCACCCCGGATCATCCACCTGAGGCCCTTCGGCTTCGAGTCCCGCAGAACCAGGGACACCCCCGGAGCGGGGATGTCGTCGATGGCCGAATGGTCGTCCCGGACCTCACCCTCCAGCCACCACGCCCCGAGGTGCAATGACAGGGAATCGGACAACATCCTCGCCGCCTCGAGTTCGAGGCCGCGGATCTCACCTTCACCGCGATTGCGGAAGAAAAAGTCGTCACCGACCTTGTACCTCTCCACCATGTCCTTGATCCGATAGAGGTAGGCGGAGCCGCCCACGTTCCAGGTGTCGGAGCGATAGCGAAGCGCCAGGTCGAGTTGATCTGCCGTCTCCGGTCCGAGGTCGGGGTTTCCCGTAATGAAACCACGGCCGGTCTCACCGCGGTAGTAGCGATCGGACAGCAGGGGATCCCGGAATCCGTGCGCCACCTGAAGGGTCAGCTCCAGGTTGTCGACAAGGTCGATTCCACCCCCGACATAACCCGAGACCGCTTCGTCCGAGGTCGAGCGATCGCCGAAATATCCTCCTGAGTTTGATGTTCGGACCAAATCCAGGCGCAAGCCGCCGGAGAGCCGTACGGGGCCGAGGGACCCATGGAGGGCGGTGAACAAGCCATAATCCTGGTTTTCGGCGTCTTTGATGGCCGTCTCGCTGGAGACCTCCTGCAATGCCCCGTCCGTTCCTCCAGCTTCGAAGGCCGTATTGAGCGCCTTAAGCCCGTACCTGGAGGTGATGTTGGTCCCCATGACCAGCCGGGTCGAGCCCAGCGACCGCTCGACTTCGAGCCGCATTTCCACATCGTTGGCCCGTGTGTCCGACTGGGCCCGCTCCGTCGGCTTGAGCCCGAGGTCCAGATCGTCCTTGTTCAACACCAGCTGATAACGATCCCATGCCACCGACACAGAGAGCCTCTTCCAATCGCCGGACAGCGGTTGCTCAAAGGCCAGGTTGAGACGGTCGGAATCCTCCAACGGATAAAATCGTCTCTGGGTCTTCGAGTCCGGATTGGGCTTGCCGACGTCCCGAGCCCTGTCGGAACGCCACGACACTCGAAGAACGCCTCGGCCGATCACCCGCTGCCAACCTGCCCGGATACCCCACGTCTCCCATCGTGTGTCGAAGACCTCACCCTCGGGACTGGAATAATCCGAATAATCCCGCACGTGCGCTCCGAGCAGGAAGCCACCGCCGGCCAGAGGCCCTTCGACATCGGCGGCGGCGCCCCATCCTGGAGTGCCTTGGGAGCCCTCAAGGGCGTAACGCACCCCGATTCGATCGGGATAGGGAGAGGGCATTCGTGACCGCGCCCGGATAATCCCTCCAAAGGCGTCTGACCCGTAAGCGACCGACCCCGGCCCCCGAATCACTTCGATCTCGCCAAGCGTGTCCGGGTCCAGGAAGGTTGCCGAAGCGCCCGCGCGGCGTTCGGTGACGACGCGGCCGTCATCAAGGAGAATCAAGGTCCGGTGTTTTGGCAGTCCTCGCAGGCTGGGAACGACCGAGCGTCCCTCCCCACCCCTGCCGGCCCCGGGCACAGTCGCAAGGACATCTGTCAAGGACGTGGGAACCCTCTCGTCGAGTTCCTCCCTGCCGAGTATGGTTGCCATCGCCGCCGGGGGCAGTTCGAGGTCCGAAATGACGGCACTGATGACTTCGACCGTGCCGCCAATTGCGCCTACGACCAACGTCTGAGGCTGTTCCTCGGCCCACTCGACCAACGTCAGCGGCTTCAAGGCGACCCCGTCCGCACGCGCAACGATCAAAACGACGGGCAGATCCGGTGTTGGGTCGAGGTTGACCAAGCCCTGCCCGTCAGCGATCCAACTGCCCGGCAGACCGACGACCGTCACGTGAGCGCCGGGCAGAGGCTTGCCGTCCGAACCGACAAGGACCAACTCAACGGCAAAGGCCGAATGGACCATGCTGATCAGGAGTATTGAAAAAAAGACTGGGATCAAGAACCTCTTCAAGAGTCCTCCGAACGCGAGACCTTAGCACCACAGTCAATACGAGGGAACCCGGTTATGCGTTTCTGGTACTTTTCCTCACGGTAGAAGGTGCTGGGCGGACGGATGAGAATAATTTCGAGCGAGGCGACCGGACGCCTTGCGCCCGGTCCTATCGAGACATATATTGAGAGACACGTTTTTGAACAGGAGGCTGAGCGATGGCAATGGTCCGTTACACAGTTCTTGCGCTCGCGGTAGTGGTCTCGGCTGCCTTCGCCTGGGGACAGAATCTGGTGTCGAACCCGAACTTCGATACCGATGTCGCGGGATGGCTGCCTGTCGCGACGGCGGATATCATGTGGTACCCCCTCGACGCGGACGGCAACCCGGCTTCCGGCTCGGCATTGGTCACCAATCTCAGCACTACCGCCGGCGACTCCACCGGAGCGCGCCAGTGCATCGAAGACATCACCGGAGGAGAGGTTCACTCGGTCGCTGCCGAGATCCTGGTGCCGGGCGGTCAGTCCCAGACCGGCAGGGCCAACTTATTAATCCAGTGGTATGAGCTGCCCAACTGCAGCGGCTTTCTGGGTCTTTCATCAACCCCCTGGATCTACGACTCCACACCTGACGTGTGGTACCCCTCCTTCAATACGACCGTGGCCCCCTCGGGGGCCCATTCAGCCCGCCTGCGCCTCAGTGTCGAAAAGGACCAAGACTCGGGCACCCTCCTTGCCCACTTTGACAACGTGGAGTTTTCAAAAGACCAGGTCTTCGGCGACGGGTTCGAGTCCTCCGACACCTCTGCCTGGAGCTCCGTCGTCGGCGGCGTCTGACCACCGTACCTAACCCCTTCTTTGAGTTCCCTTAGCGGCCATTGCGTCTTTGCGATTCATTTTTTTCTTGACCCCATTCCGCCGGACGCGCTACGGTGTCATCGACATTTGGGATGGTCAAACCCGGAGACAGCGACAGCGGCGCAGATGCGCGTCGAAGCGATGATTTCCGGGCAGGGGAAGCCGGTGAGAATCCGGCGCGGCCCCCGCCACTGTAACCGGAGACGATGGGTTCACGGTGAGCACGGTCTTCCGTGCAAACCAACCACTGGATGGCGTAAACCTTTGGGTTGGCCACTGGGAAGGTGAATCCTTCGGTGTCGTGCGAAAGCACGACGGATCCGGGAGCCAGGAGACCTGCCACCCCCCAACCGAAACGGGAGGTTTCAATGTCCGTACGTCGTCTATTCTCTTTTCCCTTTCTACTCGCCATCAGCCTTGCTTCAGGGCTCCCTATCGTTTCGACTGCACAGGATTCCACTTTCTCTTCCGAGATCACCGTCACGGCGACCGGGACGGAAGAGGGACTCGATACCGTCCCCCTTCCGATCACCGTGATCACGGAGGAGGAAATGGAAAACGCCCAGACCGAATCTGTCGCCGACATCCTCAGGAGGGTTCCCGGCCTCAATGTCGTCCAGTCAAGCGGATCAGGATCGGTGACCTCGGTATTCACCAGGGGGACCGAAAGTGATCACACGCTGGTTATGATTGACGGGGTCCGCCTCAACTCACCCTTTTTTGGTGGCTTTGATTTCTCTCAGCTGGCGACCGCCGGCCTGGAGCGCATCGAGGTCGCCCGGGGGCCCTACTCCGCCCTCTGGGGCGCCGACGCTGTCGGGGGCGTGATCAACCTGATTCCCGGAACTGGGGCCGACGGTTTCAGCGGCACTCTCTTCGCCGAAGGGGGCGAGGGATCCTGGGAGCGGTACGAGGGCGCGTTCACCTACGGCTCCGAAGGCTTCGACCTTATGGCCTCGGGCCTGATTCGGGAGGGTGAGGGAGATCTCGAAAACTCTGATTTTGACCTTCGCCAGAGTCTGGTCAACGCCGGGCTGAAGTGGGGCAAGGGCAGCAGAATCTCTTTCCTCTACCACGATGTCGATTCGGAACTCGGAATCCCGTTCTCGTCGCCCGGATCGCTGACGCCGTCCCGCCGCCAAAAGGCCAACGAACGAACCTTGGCCATTCCCCTTAAATGGGCGATCTCCAATCGTTGGTCGCTGGAGGCAACGGTTTCAACGGTTGAGCGGGACCTGGACTTCTCCGACCCTGACGACCCCTGGGGTTTCACCTGGTCCCATACCGAGACCGAAACCACCCAGGCCCGAATTGCGTCCCATCACGCGTTGGGAGATCACAGCCTGTCCTGGGGCGCCGAGTGGCGTCAGGACGAGGTTACGGACGGCTCGGTCTACGGGCCAAATCTCGAGGCGGTCAGCTACGAAATGACCAGTCTCTTCGCCCAGGACGTGTGGCGCATGGGCAGCGCCCTGACTCTGGTATTGGGGGCGCGGTGGGACGACACCGACCAGTGGGGCTCCGAGGTCTCGCCGAGAGCCAATCTGGGCTGGAGGGTATCGGAGACTCTGGAACTGAGAGCCGGCTATGGTGAGGCCTATCGCCAACCGTCGGTAGGTGAACTCTTCTATCCCTTTTCGGGCAATGCCGACCTTCAGCCCGAGACGTCCCAGAGCATGGAGGTCGGACTGGTTTTGAGTGGGCAGACCACTGGCTCACACCGGCTGGAGCTCAATATGTTTTCAACTGAAATCGACAATCTGATCGTTTTCGACTTCGTCAACTACTCGCTCCAGAACATCGGCCAAGCCGAAATCAACGGCTTTGAGGCCGGGCTGGACACCGTGCACTCCGATGCACTGAGGTCATACCTGCAGGTCACGTGGTTGGACACCTCCGACGGCTTCGGAAACGAACTCCTCAGGCGACCCGAATGGAGCGGCGCCTACACTTTCTCCGGCGCCTTTCTGCCCTGGCTCAAGGGCTATGCCACCGTCAGGTACGTCGGCCACCGCTTCGACATCGATCCCCTCAACTTCGAAACCACTCGGACAGACAGTTTCGTCACGGCCGATCTTGCGCTGGCCACCCGGATCTGGGACAGCATCGAGTTGACCCTGCGAGCGACCAATTTATTGGACAAGGACTACGAAGAGGTCCTGGGCTATCCAGCGCAGGGGCGGAGAATCATTGCCGGACTGCGTATCAATCTCTAGAAGGGCCGGGAGTTAGGGATCAGGGATCAGGAAAAATCTTCCAACTTTGTGTAACCCTTCTGATGTTCCGGCCAAGAAATAACTGGAAAGGATGAAACCCGAGAGAAAAACTCTCGTATGAGCAATTGTTGATATTTGTTAGAGACTGTGTTTCAATTACATTGTGGATCGAACGAAAAGGAGAAACTCGATGAAAAGAACCCTGGTTATTTGCGCTGTCTTCGCTCTTGCTCTTGGAGTCACCGCCGGTGTCATCGCCTGTGACGGCAAGGCCGGAGCCTCAAAGACCGCTTCCGCAGACGGCGGTTGCTGCCCCAAGGCCGCCGCGAAGGCCGCCTATGACGCTTCCTATGAGACGACCGGATGCTCGAAGACCGCTCAGGCCGCGTCCAACGACGCCATGGCCAATGCGGCATACAAGAATTCCTACGCCGACAGCGGCTGTGCGAAGACTGCCACCAAGGCTGCGTACGCCGCCGTTAATGACGCCACCGGTTGCTCGAAGTCCGCAACCGCCGCGGCAACCCATGCTGCAAAGAAGGCCGCCTACGACACGACCTACGCGGCAAAGGGCTGTTCCAAGTCTGCCGGTCATGCTGCGGATGAAGCGGCCGCAATGGCTGCGGCAGTCGTAGCCGAGAACACCGAAGCGCCCTCGACCGAAGAGAGTGCTTCCTGAACTAGTCTCCTCCTGACCCGGGCGTTGTGTCCGGGTCCCCCCCCCTTTCACCGGCGGCGCCCGGGCTTCACGGCCCGGGCGTTCGCCTGTGTGGGAGAGCTATCAGCTGTCAGTTGATCCTCTGTAGGGTGGGCCTTGGCCCACCATCATCGGTTTTTTCGAGTGTTGTCGAAAAGGGACCAGTAAACGTCGAAGGCCGACCCTGAACGCCTCTGTCTTACCGCACTCGTTGTGGCTACTCGGGGAAAATAACCGGCTTATCCCAGTTCGCCGTTGGTATTCGATTCGACGTTGTCTTGGCCAATGGTGGGCCAAGGCCCACCCTACATCTGCCTCGCTTTTTGGAGGCAGTTGGCGAATATGTCGCTAACGAACCCCGGAAACGGGCTCGGGGGCAGCGACACCTTCGTCCTCAAGATCCAGAAACTGATCGATCATTGGTGGGATGATCTCGAAGAAGGGGTTGTAACGAAGGCGCATTAAGAGGCTCAATGGAACAACCAGCGTGCCCTTTTCGCCTCTCGGATCGATGCGCCCCAGCGGGAATGGATCTCGCCACACCGGGCCCACACCGTAAATCGGGTCGTCCGGAGGAAAGGGCAACGCAACGTGGGACAGGGAATACACGCCCCTGGGCCACTCCATTCCCAAGTCGTCAATTTCAAATTCCGCTGCCGGCGAGCCTGCTCTGACGGTCCGCAGCTCGACCTGGTCGCTTTGGGTGGACTGGTTGGTGACGATTGCGATGTCGAACGACCACGGCCCGCCATTTTCGGCTTCAGTCAGAACCCTGTTGGCCTCCGGCGTGAGGAAGGCCGCGCTGCGATCTTCACGATCGACGTCAAAAAGCACCAAACGACTGCCGTTGGCCTCCAGTCGGCGGTACAGGCGAGGCAAGGAGACCTTCGCCGGTACGGTTGCGTCGACGACCGACTGAAAGCTGAGAACCGGCGGCAAGCAGCCCAAACGCCCGTCCCGCTCCAATCGTTGGAGCTTCCTCTCGATGTCGGTCGTCAAGCGGTAGATTTCCTCCCCGGCCCGAAGGGGGAAAGAGTTGAACTTGAAGGGATCATATTCTGGAAGAACGGCGGTCCACGCCAGTTTCTCCATCCTCGGCAGGCCGCTGAACAGCCGCTGCCATCGGGCAAGGGCCGCAATACGATCGACGGCGAACGCCGGCGAAAAGAAAACCAGGCTTCGTGGCGCGGGAAGGCCTTCGTCATTTATGGCGTCAAGGGTGTAATCCAGCGCCAGAGCCGAACCGTTGGAATAGCCGACCAGAATCAGGTGCTGGGACGGGTCCAGTTCACGGCTGACGGCGCGGGCAGCCATGCGAACGGCCGCCCGCCAGTCCTCCATACGGACCGAAGTCAATCCCCCGGGCACTCCACCATGTCCGGGTAGCCTCAGCCCGACACACAGCACCCCCTTGCTTTGCAGATGCTCGGCAACGGCATGGAGACTGTAAGGGGAGTCCGAAAGGCCGTGGAGCAGAAGGGCACCCGCGACGACACGGTCCGGTTCCAGGCGAAAGCTCCTGTTCCAGTTTCGCGGGAATGTATTGGGATTGGTTGGACTGTTGGGATCAAGCCGTGACAGCGTCGGCCATGCCTGGACTTCCCGGCTCAAGGTCTCGGCTATGTCCTCAAAGAGACGATTTTCAAGCGCGGCATAGGACTCGAGGTCGTCAATCTCCTCGGCCCGCCCGGCGGTGAACTCGGCCTCCGGACGCAAAAGGTGCCACGGCTCCAGATCGGCGTGACCCCTGGCCATGTGAATGTAGAGAACCAGGATTCCCGACCCTGCACCGATGACCAGGGACACGATGACCAGAACCAGGATCTTCCAGCCGGCCCCACTCACGGGCGAACCTCCCCGGACAGGTCTTCACCCCGGGCGATTCTGTCGTATTTCTCTCGAATGAAGTCGTTGCCGTAGGTTCGTTCGAGCCGCCTGACAACGAAATGGCCCCGGGCCATCGACTGAAAGTGGCGGACAAAGGCGACATTGATGGCTGCCCCACCGACCGCACCGATGACCGGGACGCCCTGGGCAACGATCTTCTCGGCGACGACCGTGTTGAACCTCGAAGCGATCCCGGCCACCAGACGGGCAATGACCGGCGCCCCCTTTTCGACGGTGGTTCGTCGCGAAATGTACCGGGCGGCTTCATTGACCGCCTGCGCCAACGCGGTCCGAACGGCAAAATAACCACTCTCAGCAGCATCGTCGGCCGCCGAACGTCCCCCGAGTGCGAAGACCTCCAGACAGGCAAGTCGTGCCTGGATGTTCCGAAGATCCTCACCTTCGCTTCGGGCGACATCCGCCACCGAACGCAAGATGATCGTCGTGGTCATCGGCAGTTCGACCGCCAACGATGCCAGACCAAACGCACCACCGGCAGCGCCGGCGGCGCCGGCCGCTACCGCGTGAAACCGGTTGCGAGCCCTGCCCCGCCAAGAGGAATTCAGTGTCGAAAGGGCCAGGCCCAAGGCCGCCCTGAGAGCACGTCGAGTAGCCCCGTCGATCGTAGAGGCGGCCCCTGCCGGCAACCGGTTAATGACAATGTCGATCGGCTTTCCCAATACATCGCTCAGCCTGGCGACCAGACCAGGGTTCTCGAGCAGCGAAACGGCCATCTCAAGATCAGCGCGATCCTCCAGAGTCATCACCAACGGCGCCAGTTCGGCTCTCTGACCTGTTTGATGCTCGTTTTCGCTGTCAATCATCATTCTGTTCATCCCCTGGTGGTCTTTTTCGATCCCGGCGGAATCGCCTGAATTTCCGCTGCACCTCCCTCATTCTCCGGTCGGTCGCCGGGAAACGCAGTCGCATTTTGTGCAGCCACCGCTGGGCCCATTGACTTTCTCGGGACAAAACCCACAAGCCAAGAAGGATGAATAAGATCCCTTGGAGGATCGGCACAAACAGGCCGATGACACCCAGGATTATCAATGCCCATCCCAGAACCAGAATGAAGATTCTACTGATCGTTTTTCTCATTCTACCCCGCCGAAAATTCGACCTCAGTCCGATGGTACCGCGAAAGCGCCTCGGCAACGACCGGCAATTCTCCGTCGTTGTTCAAATCCCGAGCGGTTGCCCGCGCACGGACAGCGAGGTCATGGTGGATCAGGAGGTCAGCGAAACGAAAGTGAGACGGCCCCCACTGACGAATTCCCATCAGTTCGCCCGGCCCACGCATCTCCAGATCGGCCTCCGCCAAAGCAAAACCGTCAGGTGTGTCGGCAAATCGGGCCAGACGTCGCCTCGCCGCCTCCGAGGCCCCGGCGCCGACCATCACCACACACCACGACTGCCGATCGCCCCGGCCGACTCGTCCCCGAAGCTGGTGCAACTGGGACAGCCCGAATCGCTCGGCACTCTCAATCACCATCACCGTGGCCTCCGGCACGTCGATTCCGACCTCGATGACCGTGGTCGCCAGGATGACCTGAACCTCTCCCGAACGGAAGCCCTGCAAAACGGCGTCACGATCGCTCGGGTCCATTCGCCCGTGCAGAACTTCGACGCGAAGACCCGGCAAAGCCAGCCGCATCTCTTCCGCATACTCGGTCACCGCCCGGGCGTCTATGGACTCCGACGCCTCGATCAATGGGTAGACGACAAAGACGCGACCTCCCTGTTCGACCTCCCAACGCAGAAATTGATTGAGCCTCTCTCGTGCCCCGTCGTCCCTGATCTCAGTCCGGATGGGCTGCCTCCCCGGCGGCATCTCGTCGATGACCGAGAGATCCAGGTCCCCATAAAGGGTCAGGGCCAAAGAGCGCGGGATCGGAGTTGCGGTCATCACCAGCAAGTGGGGTGACACACCTTTGCCCACAAGCGCCCGGCGCTGGACGGTCCCGAACCGATGCTGCTCATCGATGACAACCATCCCGAGGTTCGCCAAGCTGACAGCATCTTGAATCAAGGCGTGGGTCCCAACGACGAACGGACAGGTGGCATCCGCCAACCCGGCCAGGATCTCCCGCCGGCGAGCCGTTCCCACTGATCCCGACAGCAACTCGGGCGTCCACGGCGTCCCCTGAAACAATCGCTCGAGTCCGGCCTGGTGCTGCACCGCCAACAACTCGGTCGGCGCCATCATCACCACCTGATGATTGTTTTCAAGGGCGATCAGCATCGCCAAGGCGGCCACAACAGTCTTGCCGGACCCGACATCGCCCTGGACCAATCGAGCCATCGGCGGTCCGGCCTCGAGGTCCGCGGCGATCTCCCCCAGAACCCGCCGCTGTGCCCCAGTCAGCTGAAAGGGCAGCATCGACACTGCCCGCCGCCGGATGACGTCATCGACGCCACAGCACGGGCCCGGCGCCATCCGCCTTCGTCCTCGCAACTGGGCCAGGCCCAGGGAAAAGGCCAGGAGCTCGTCAAAGGCCAATCGAAGGTGCGAAGGGCTGCGCCGAGATGCGAGCGCCGCCACCGCGCGATCATCGATGTCCGGCGCGGGTCGGTGCAGGTCCCGGAGCGCCGTCCTCAGATCCGGCAAGTCCAGCTGCCGCCGAACGGCCTCGGGCAGAGGATCACGGAGATCATCCAGTGCAGGCATGGCTGAACAAATAAGCCGCCTGAGGAAGGGACCTCCGATCGTACCGAGGATCGGATAGACCGGAACCAGCGCACCGACCCATCGATCGCCTTGGTCCATCGCCTCCACCTCGGGATTGACCAGCTGCAATCCGCCTTTGGGCGCAGCCCTGGCAACACCGTACAAAACAACCGTCTTCGCCTGCTGAAGTCTCGTTTCGAGCCCCCGGGAATTGAACCAGATGATGGGCATTCGTCCCGAGGAGTCCTCGAACACACCCTCGAGGATGGTCAAAAACCGGCGCCGAGCCCGTCGCGAGAACACGCCCATGATCCGTCCCCGGACGGCCACCGACGATCCCGACTCTTCGATTTCTTCTACCAGAACCCAGCGGCGCCGGTCCTCCCACCTGAGGGGCAGGTGAAAAAGAAGATCTCCAAGGGTGTGAATGCCATGAGCGGCGAGAAGGCGGCTTCGCGCAACACCGACGCCCTTGAGGCTGTCGACCGAATATCCCGGTCTCAGACGCTGATCACCCGTCATTCTTCGGCTGAGGGCTGTCCATCTCAAACCGGCATTGAGTGGTCCCGAAGACGACGACATCGCCAACTTTGAGAGGGAAGGGCCGCCCTGCGTTGAGACGAACCCCGTTGACGAAAGTCCCGTTCATCGCCGCAACATCTTCGACGACCGAGTAACTCCCGTCTTCTTCCCGCAAGACACGTGCATGACGTCTAGAAATCGACCTCTTGGTATCGACCGTCGTCAAGTCGATATCCGGGTGGATCCCCGTGACCGGATCAATCCGCCCCACGGTCGTCTCACGCTGGTCGGCCAGCGGGAAAACCGTCCCCGTACCCACCTCGACCAGTCGGGCGCTCGGATCGGGCGCCGCCTTGGGACCGTCGGTCAATCCAGACTCCTCCAAATTAACCGAGTGACCCAGGGCGTCCTCAAGGAGCCGCGTGGTCTGCCGCAGCCGGACCACCAGTTTTCTCATCATCCGCACGGCAATCTCCGGGTTATGACGCAGGATGAATGAGAAGGCGGACTGGTCGATCATCACTGTTTCGACGTCGGTCTTCGCAATCGCCGCGGCAGTCCGGGGCGTCTCTTCCTCCAGCATGCACATCTCACCGAAAAAGTCGCCCTTCCCCAACACCGCCAGAACCCGTTCCTCGGCGCCCATGACTTTTCGGATCTCCACCTCTCCACTCTCGATAACGTACATCGCCAGCCCGAGGTCCCCCTCACCGAAGATCCGGGTGTTCTTGGGGAACCGGGTCCTCAGCGGCTCCAACGAATCGTGCGTCATCTCTTGGCCGGCAGTCGTCCTGAATTTTGCCATCAAATCCTCCAGATCAGCGCGCCGGCATCAGTATCGACCTCGACACAGGCTCCCACAGGAAATGCGAGGTTCGTCGGCCCATGCCCGAACGGCAGGCCGTGAACCACCGGCACTCCCGCTGGCGCAGCCTCCCGGAGCAACTGACGCCACCGAGCGTCACACTCGGGTTCACAACCACACAAGTCTCCTGAAATCAAGGCTTTCACGTTCCTTAACATACCAGAATTCTTCAGCTGGGTCAAGAGCCTGTCCAGCCGGTAGAGGGGTTCATTGACCTCTTCGAGGAAGACGACCGCGCCCCGAAGATCCGGAGCCCATGGCGTACCTGCTACCGCTGCCAGTAGCGAAATATTGCCCCCAAGGGCCTTGCCGACGGCACTCCCCGACCGCACGATATTCCGATCTTCCAGATCAAATATTCGGCCGCCTCGCAGGCGACCCTCCAGCAGCGCGCGCAGACGAACGAACCCCGGGGAGTCCCACTCGCCGAGTTCGGTTACGACCGGACCGTGCACCTGAACGACCCCGCTTCGAAGCGCCAGCGGATTGAGCAGGGCCGTCGCATCGGAGTAGCCGATGAACATCACCTCGGTTTCGGCCAACCGGTCCCACGGCAAACGATCCAGTAACCGAGTGACG
>DAOWGJ010000293.1 GCA_030637505.1 Holophagae bacterium | reverse complement strand
GGCCGACGGGTTTGTCGCCCTCGGTGACGATGACAAAACGATGAGATCCCTCCAGGAAGAGGTCGCCCAACGCCTCCAACGGCGCTCCGGTGTCAACCTTCGGCACTCCGGGCTGCATGACGGTACTGACCGGACGATGATCCAGCCCGAGGGACGACGCCCTGTCCAACAACTGCCGTGTGACGACGCCGACCAGTTCTCCGCTCGAGACTTGAGCCACCGGGAGGGCGTTGACCCTGCGTTCGTTGAGTTTGCTCTTGGCCGCGCCTACGGTCACATCATCATCGACAGTGAAGATATGGCGCCCGGCGGCGTCACCGGCAGTTTCGGCCGGCGGCATCCGTTCCTCCATTTGGCGCCACACGTCCTCGCGAATCTCGACGACCATCCGGTCGGACACCCGTGCCGACGCCGCCGTGGCGTGGCCGCCGCCTCCGAAAGTTCGGGCGATTTTTGCGACGTCCAGACCCGCCAAGCGAGACCGAAAGATCATCTGAACGAATGGCGCCCGCACCATCAACACCACGCCGACCGGCAACCGAAAGGTCTCGATCCACCGGTGGACCACGGCGGCGGCCTCCTCTTGATATTTTTCCACCTCGACCGTCGCGACTGCGACAGGTACACCGCCGATACGCCGCTCCTCGGTCCCTTCGACGATTGCGTTGAGCAGTACCAACTGCTCGGGGTCCAGGCTCTTGACCACCCACCGCCGGACCCAGTCCAGGGACGCACCGTTTTCTACCAACCACGCCGCCGCACGAATGTCCTCGGACGTCGTGTCCCGAAAGGACAGTGAACCCGTGTCTTCGTACACTCCCATCAACAGCAGCGAGGCTTCTTCAGGCGTCGGGTCGATGGCGCGGCTTCGAAACAGGTCGACGATCAAGGTGCACGTCGAACCGACCCGGCGAAAAACGACTTCGTCGGCCGAGATTCCGTTGCCGTTGAGCCCGTGGTGGTCGATCCGAGTGATCGGGCATTCCGATTTCTGGATCAGGTCCCATACCTCACCGAGGCGAGAAGGATCGGGTGTGTCCAAAACAACCGCGTGTTCAAACTTCTTACGCCGGGCTTCTTTGAGCTTGATTTCGGGGAAAGGCAGGGAGGTCTCTTCTCTGAAACGCCGAACAGCCAGCTCCATCGATCCAGGGAAGAGCACCCGATGATCGGGGTAGAGGCGAACGGCGCACACTGCGGAGGCAAATGCATCGAAGTCCGCGGACATGTGGGTCGTGATGATCTTCACCAGACCATTGTATGCCCCTCGGGGCCTGAAACGCAGAGGCCAGTTGAACCAGGCATGTGAATTGATCAGGGCCTCTACACTTCAGCCTCCGAGATCAATGTGCTGCTCGCATCATGAGGTTGAATCTTCGAGACAGTCGGAGCGAAAATACAAATATCAGCTGCACCGCAATCGAAACGAGCTCGCGCCCCATGCCTGATTTCGATCCTGCCGAAGAATTTTCGTGCAAATCTCAATCTGAGCATTACATTGGAATAGAAGGGTAGGAGGTAAACCATGCTGAAGTTCGTCTTGATGACCAGATTGGCGCCGGAATCAGTGCTCGATGCAAAGGTGCGAAGGGCCATGGGCCGGGCGTGGCTGTCCAAGGTCAAGAACGCCTGCCCGGAAATCAACTGGGTCTCCCACTACGCCATCCTCGGACCCTACGATTTCATGGATATCTACGAAGCGCCGAACATCGAGGCCGCCCACAAGGTCTCGTTGATCACCAGGGCCCAGGGTGCAGTCTCCGCCGAGAGTTGGCAGGCCCTGCCCTACGACGATTTCCTCGAGCTTCTGGAAGAGGTCGAGCCCTAGGAGCGCGTTCCGTATTGGCCCGTTGAGGTTCACGATTTGGTCGAGGCCGGCGAAAAGGGCCAATCCGGTCCACGCTCCTAGTTTTTGCGCTTCGCGCAATTGGGTTTGTTGGTTTTTCCGAAAAATAGGCTGCATCCTTTGTGCAAAATATTGATTTCAAATGACTTCAAACAATTAATCCTTCTCACGACGCGCGCAGCGCATCTGAGGAGACTGTTGGGCAGAGGCCACCGACACATTCTGTTTCTCGATTGCCCTGAAGGCCTATGCCCTACGGGCTCCTGGACACTCCCGGTACCGATCGTTTAAAGTCCTACCATGAACGATCCACAGGTGATCTGGCGCTTGGGGCGGTGGGTCGCAGAGCGCAAACCAGGCAGGGCACGATTGAGTGCGTCAGATGTGGCCTTTGAAATGGCGCTGAGCGATGGACAAATCGTCGGCGTTACCGGGATCGACACCTCGCTACTCGGACAAGCTCTGAACTGCGAGCCACTTGGAGAGGGCGACCTGATCGCCGAGGCCTTGGCCCTGGCCGCAGCCAATGGATTCCCGGAGGCGACGGTGATGGGCGCCGCCAAGGTCTTGTTCCAGGACCACCTGAAAACCTGGTTCCTCGACCCTGGTCGACGGCTCGAACTGATCGACCAGCTCCAGGAGGCACGCCCGGAAAACTCGATTTCGGCGACGCATGCGTTCTTGGAGATGGTGCTCTCCGACCCTGAAGGCGCCGCTGCTGCAGCCGTACTGCCGGGCATTGACGTGCTCCTACGCCGGGCCGACGGATTCCTCGGCCTCTATGCGCCATTGGGCCTCGCGGAAGAGGCGGATTTGATCGTCGCCAAGATAACCGGGCAACGAACCGCAGAAGAAATCGCCTCTCGGTCGCCGCAAGCCCGTGATGACGTCCTCAAACTCCTGGCCGCCTTGACCGCATCGGGCATGCTCGAGGCGGTTCGTGCCGCCGCGCCCGATCAAGCCCCGATCCTGGTTGCGGATCCCGAACCTCAGGCCGGCCTCGATCGTGAAACTCCGACTCTCAGGCTGTCACCGCTCCTGGTGCTCGCCGCCGCTGCCGTCATTGCCGCGATAGCCATCGCCACCTGGTGGTTCGGATTTCGAGAGGGCGGTCCGCCCCCCCCGACTGAGATCACCGGGCACTGGGCGGTCGCCGTCGACCTGGGATGCGAGCCTCATGAGTACCGTCGGCTACTCCAGATAGCCCGCCGCCACGACGATGTCCGGCCGATCGCCCTGACGGGAAACAGCGATGCGGGAGACGGAACATGCTGGCGTCTGGTCTGGGGCGATTTCCCGACGATTTCCGAGGCGGAGGACGCCATCAATTCGGTACCTGACGCTATCCTCCGCGAGGGATTCGAACCCCACGTCGTCGAAATCGACGAGGGTGCTGACACGGCCCTGCAGGACGGCTGATTCGTGTCTGCCGACGAACGTTTTCAGGACTATGTCAGTCGTCCGCTACCGGAGGTATTGAGCGATCTGGTTCAGGAAAAGGCCTCCGGCATTCTGACAGTCATGGGCGTCGAGGCGCACCGCGGCATCGTATTGGTCAACGGAGACATCAAGGCAGCCCGGTCAACCCTGGAAGGGGAGAAACTGGGGCTGTTCCTGGTCGACAGAAACTGGCTGGATGAAAAAGACCGCGCCCAGGCGCTCCTGACTCAGGCCACTGCCGACGCGCCCCCTCTGGGAAAGGTCCTGATTTCCAGGAACTTCATCAGCGCATCCGAGTTGGAAGGAGAGCTCCAAGAGCTGGCCCTGACCATCATCCGTCGAGCGGCCGCGGACACCACAGCCTACACCGAGTTCTTCGACGATCCCGAGGGAGTCCATCTCGACACCCTGACATTTCTGACAACTACTCAGGTTCTCCTGAACGTCGCCCGGGTCTTCGAGGGCGCCGAGGCCAAAAACAAGCGAATCGGCGATCGCCGTTATCGTGTGCGGCCGACCGGCAACCTCGAGGGGCTACTGACAGACCTCGATGTCACACCGACCGAAGGATTCATCCTCAGCCGAGCAGACGGTCGGCCCCGGCTCCGGGATTTGATCCAGGGTGCCTCGATGTCCGAAAGCGAGGCCATCTCCACAATCTATACGCTGGTCATCGCCGGCCTGATCACGATCGATGAGGGCGAGGAAGACACGGATCACGGCGAGGCCGAAATCCAGGACGAGGCCGAGTCGGCGATGAGCGAAAAGGAACACAACGAGCGTACGGAAATCGAGCACATGGCCAAGGCAGCGCGTCGGACGGACCACTACCAGGCCCTGGGCCTCGATAGATCGGCCACAGACGAAGAGATCATCGATGCCTGGACCTCGATTCGGCAGCGGTTTGCAGTCTCCAGAACTTCGGAACCCCATCTCGGCGACGCGGGCGCCTGGCTCGAGACGATCCAAGACCGCGCCCAGGACGCCTATCAGGTGCTGGGAGATCCGGAGACACGAAGGCGGTATGACGCCGTACTGGACGGCGTCGACAGGGATCGGGGGCGGCTGGAAGGTCGGCCGAAGGTGCTCGAAGTCGATTCCGACGCTCAAACGGCCCTGGTCGAGGCCAATCTCAAGCGTGCCGATGAGCTGATACGTGACGGCGAGATTTTCAGCGCCCTCCAGATGCTGGAGCAGGCCTGCGCCATTGAGGCCCGTCCCTCAGCCCTTTTGAAGTTGGCCAGGTTGCAGCTGAAAAACCCGAAATGGGACACCAAGGCCCTGAGAACCCTCCAAAAATCCCTGGAGGCCGATCCCAACTTCATCGAGGCGTGGCAAGAACTGGCGGATTTCTGGCAACGGCAGGACAATACCGAACACCAGCGCAAGGCGCTGGAAAGGGTGTTGTCCCTGGACCCAAACAACCCCAAGGCTACCAGAGACCATGCCGAACTCACCGGAAAGAAACCGTTGTCCCGATTGCGTAAAATGATGCGATTAAGGAAAAAATAGCCTTTCCCAGGCGGAGTCCCCGATGCCCATTGTGATCGACGGCAACAACCTCCTCCACAGCTTGCCGCCCCATCAGAGGTCCCGTGAAGCCGTCAGGCAGACGGTCCTGGATCAATCACGGCACGAGAAGATCTCGGTTACGGTGATTTTCGACGGTCCCCCACCCGACGGGAGCCCTGCAACCGAGCACCTGGGGCAGGTGACGATCCTCTACTCAGGTCACGCCAGCGCCGACGACGCCATCATCAGCCGGTTGCCGTCCGGCGGCGCCGCCCGCTCTTGGTCCGTTGTCACAAACGACCGCGCGCTGGCAGCCAGGGTTCGGGAGCGGGGCGCCTCCATTCGGAACCTGGCCCAATGGACCGGACGTCGAGGCGCCAAGGTTCGGCCCGGAAAACCTCGCCCCAAGCCCCCGCTTCGGGCGAAAGAGGTTGAACAGTGGGAAAAGGAATTCACCAAAGGGACAGAGCCGGAAAACGACGGCCCTGCCCGGGTCTTCAAGGCCAAAAGACGGCGGTGAGGCCATCACATTGAGCCCCGGCCTTCGGGAGCGCCGGCGCTCCCGCTCAGTCATTTTCCGGAGGGGCATCGTTTTTCGGACCGGGAGAGGTTCCACCCCTCCGGAAAAGGACTTCGGCGGCCTACGACCCAACCGGGAGACTCGTTTCCTTGGCGCGCTCGCCGGGTGTTCACGCCATCGCGTCCTATCGAACGCGATGAGCGTAGCGCCCAGTTTGAGAGTTTCCTTTTGATCACGATCTCTGCGGCGTGCCCCCCTTGACGTTGTCCGCAACGTTACTCAAGCCGGAAGGGTGTCCCACGACAACATCAAGGACGGCACGCACCGTCGGGGATGGCCTATCCAATTTTCCCCCCGAATGCGCGAAGCGCATTCATCTCGAGGAGGGGGGCCGAATTGGCCTTGATACCTTTCCATTGCTCCGGCTACCCTCAAAAGCCAATACGGACCACCCTCCTCGAGAATGCTACACTCCGGCGCGCAGCGACCGGCTGCAGGAGGAATGAAGATGTCAGATATTGCAACGGTTCTCAGAGACCTCGGCTTGAAAGAAATCAACCCCGGCGCCTGCACGGGCCGGTGGATCGAACCGACCGAACACAAGGTCCTGGCCTCGGTTAATCCTGCCACCGGCGAGACTATCGCGTCCGTCATCCAGGCGGACAAAGCTGCCTACGAGAAGGTAGTCGCCATCGCCCACGAAACCTTCCCGGCATGGCGCATGATGCCCGCCCCCCAGCGGGGTGAGATTGTTCGCCAGCTGGGTGAGGCCCTTCGCGAGAAAAAAGACGCCCTGGGTCGTTTGGTCGCGCTGGAGATGGGCAAGATCTACTCCGAAGGCCTGGGTGAAGTCCAGGAGATGATCGACATGTGCGATTTTGCCGTCGGCATGTCGCGGCAGCTTTACGGTCCCAACATGACGTCCGAACGACCGCGCCACCGGATGTACGAACAGTGGCACCCCCTGGGCGTCGTCGGCATCATCTCGGCCTTCAATTTCCCGGTTGCCGTCTGGGCCTGGAACGCAGCCCTGGCTGCCATCTGCGGCGACACCATGATCTGGAAGCCCTCCTCATCGACCCCGCTGACCGCCGTTGCCGTGCAAAATATCTGCAACGACGTGATGGACCGAAACGGCATCTCCGGCGTCTTCAACCTGGTCATCGGCCCGGGTCGCACCGTTGGCGAAACCATGCTCAACGACAAGCGCGTTCCCCTGGTCTCCTTCACCGGGTCGACCAATATGGGACGTCACGTCGCGGAGACGACGGCCAGGCGATTCGGGCGCAGCATTCTGGAGCTGGGCGGCAACAACGCCATCATCGTTGAGCCCGACGCCAAACTGGACCTGGCTCTCCGCGCAATCCTCTTTGCAGCGGTGGGCACTGCCGGCCAGCGCTGCACCAGCCTGCGACGGTTGTTCCTCCATACCGACGTCGCCGAAGGCCTGCTGGCCAAACTGACCAAGGCCTACGGCTCGATCACAATCGGCGATCCTCTGGAAGACGGAATCTTGATGGGCCCCCTGGTCAATCAGGCCGCGGTCGAAGCGCATTTTGCGGCGCTGGACAAAGTCAAAGAGCAGGGCGGAGAGATTTTGGTTGGTGGCGGTCCAGTTGACCGGCCCGGTTTCTTCGTCGAGCCGACGATCGTCAAGGCCCATCCGGGCATGGAAATCACACGCGACGAGACCTTCGCTCCGATTCTCTACGTCTTCGAATATTCGACCTTCGACGAGGCGATGGCGTTGCACAACTCAGTCGACCAGGGACTGTCCTCGGCCGTTTTCACCTCGAGCATGTACTCCGCCGAGCGCTTTCTCTCCCACGAAGGCTCCGACTGCGGCATTGCCAACGTCAACATCGGTACCTCAGGCGCCGAAATCGGCGGCGCCTTCGGCGGCGAGAAGGAGACCGGCGGCGGCCGCGAGGCGGGATCTGACGCATGGAAGGCCTATATGCGGCGACAGACCTGCACGATCAACTGGTCGACTGAATTGCCGTTGGCGCAGGGTGTGAGCTTTGACGTAGACGAGTAATCCGTCGAACAGATTACAAGCGCCCCTCTCCAACGGCGCGTGCCGTACACGGCTTCTTCCCCCCGGCAGCCCTCCCGTCAGAGTCGCTGTTGCGGGAAAAGCCGTGTGGGGCAACGCTCGGCGAGTGCGTCAGCAGTCGAGTCTCGGCCGACGCCGTAGGCCGCCGAGGTCTTTTCCTCAAGGGGCGATGTCCTCCCGATTTCGACCTTGGCGCCCCTTGAGGAAACGCACCGAGCGGGGGCGCGAAGCGACCCCGAAGGCCGGGGATTGATCTTGCAATGGCGAGCACGGGGGCGCGATCATCTCTGACGCTGAACCTGCCCCTTACGCTGTCTCCTGCCGCCGACCCTGTCCCTGATTCTGCCGCTGACCCAGTCGCTGGAGATCGGGCGATTCTCTGGAGACCCGTATTTTCGTGATCCAAATTACTGCCAAAACGACAATGAGACCCTATATTAGTAGTGGGAGAAACCATGAAGTTCTCACAGACCCTTGTTGTATGTTCCGCGGTCGCTGCCGGAATGGTGACAGCCGGCCCCATTTCTTCCGCTCACCCGGAGTTCACCATCCCCGACGGTGACGTGGTGTTCAACGAGGAAAGCCACACCTTCATCGAGGATTTTGTTGTTCCCGATGACATCACCGAGGCACTTCGCTCAGCCGGGATGGGTCGGTCCATCACCATCGCCCAATTCCCCGTCGAACCCGGCGTGCGCCACGACGTCACCCTCGAGCGGGTCGAGATCTACGCCGAAGGCGCCCGGGTCATCGTCGTCGACGAAGATGGAGAATGGGACCTTCAGCGCTCTCCCAGGCTCTACTTCCGAGGAACCTCCGTATGGGATTCGGAGATTGCCATCGGGCTGTCGGTGAATCCGGTCTCCGGGATCTTCCGGGGGGCTGTGCGAAGCCGCGGCGCGGTGAACGCCATTGCCGAACCAACCGGGGATCAGAACTCTTCATGCCGCCTCGGCACACCCGCGGCTCTGCGGCCTCCAGGATCACCTCCCCTGGAGTACAACTGCGGTGCCGACCGGCTTCCTCCCGATTTCTCGGCCGATGAACTCCCTCCGATGCCCACATTCCCCGCAGGGCCCAAAGCTATTACAGCCGACCCCCTCTACTCGGCGGTGATTGCCTTCGACACCGACCAGGAGTGGCTTCACTATCGCTTTGCCGACAATACGACCGACGCCACGACCTGGATCGCCGACTTCATCAACGAATCGAACGTCATGTACGAGCGGGACCTTTCACTGCGCCTCTTGGTCGGCACGACCTACTTGCGCACCGGCGGTCCTCCATTTACCGACGATCAATATGATGACGGTCAGTGCCTGAACGAAACTACAGGGCATTACATCATGACCGTATGCCACAGCGATGGTGATTGCCCAACCGATTATTCATGCGTACAATATCCAGCAACCGGCATCCAACTCAACGAGTTCGGCGCCTATTGGGCCGCCAACGAGGACGCGGTCGATCGAGTCTTTGCCCAGTTGTTGTCCGGGAAATCCCAGTCGGACAATTCGTCCTCAGGAATCGCTTGGCTCGACGGTTATTGCGAACAACAAAGCTCGGGCGGTGGCTATTCGATATTTCAGGCGTTCAAATCCCCCTCGATTCAGATGGCCCACAACGTCCGGGTCGGCGCCCACGAGTTGGGCCACAACTTCGGGTCGCCCCACACGCACTGCTACAGCCCTCCGATCGACGAGTGTTCTACCTCCGGATCCGGTTGCTACTCAGGCCCAACTTCCTGCCCCCCAGGCGGACCTGGGACAATGATGAGCTACTGCCATTTCAATGGCTGCGGGAGTAACCAGATTCTCTTCCACTCTCGGGTCATTACATTCATCGACAACCTTCGCGCCTCTCACACCCCGTGGTGCATCGAGGAGATCGGCGATCCCGATCTGATCTTCGCCGACGGATTCGAGGACGGGACCACCGACGCCTGGGCGCCGTAGCTGGGCGCTTTCGGGTTTGCACGACGCTGCCGAACCTGTCGCTGACCGTGTCGCCAAAGTGCATGATTCTGTCGCTTGAGTCTATTGCCGTTCCCACACATGGGACCCATATTGTTGGGTAGTGCCGGGGGTACCTGTTGCGTTACGTCGCATGGAACCCTCGACAAACAAAATCTTGAATGGAGGATCTCATGCATCAATCGTGTCTGAATCATCGTCTCTGTCGTCCCACCTGGATCGGCGCCGCCATCGTGGCCGTCCTGCTGATCGGACTGGCCGCTCCGGCGTCTGCACAGCTCAACAAGACGCAACATGCCGACGGGTGGCTCCTCGCAGCGGCTCACGCTCCCGGACTGCAGGGATCGATCTGGCGCACTGACCTGTGGGTCCGGGGCCAAACCTACAGCGGCGGAACCATCACCCTCTACTTCAGCAAATCAGGCGAAGACAACTCCACGGCTCAGGGTTATGACATCGACTTCGGTCAGCCCGGGAATATCGTCTACATCGAGGACGTCGTTGACCATTTCCTCGGTATCGGGGGGGGGGCCTGGGTCGGCGCGATTCGCTACGAGGCGACAGTGCCCGTTCAGGTTTACGCCCGCATTTATTCGATTTCGGCCGACGGCTCGGCGTCCTTCGGCCAACTCGTCGAGGGCATTCCGACTGATGACATGACCATCCCCTATACCACCGACGGTTTCCCCGGAACTCGGGAGGACCAATGGATGTTCGCCATGAAACACACGGCCGACGGCCGTTTCCGCGTCAACATCGGCGTGATCAACCCGACCGCGGTGACGGCTGAGTGCGGTGTCGGTATATTCACCACGGAAGGCGATTTTCCCTCTGGAGGCGACAGATACATCACCGTCGATGTACCTCCATACTCGATGGTTCAATTGAGTGACCCGTTTGCCGAGATCGACGGCGGTGAGTGGAACACCCATGTCGTCCGGGTTGAAACACCAACGGAAGGGGCCGGTGTCTTCGCCTACGCCTCGGTCGTCGACAACGTTACCAACGACGCCTACTTCGTCCGCGGGGTCAAGCTGTACGGCCCAGACGCGAAGTAGAGAGCCGGCCAGGCTCCGACTCCGCTACCATGGCCCCATGGACGGACGCATTCTGATCGTTGACGATGACGCCGCCGTGCGGGCGGCCCTGGAGAGAACGCTTTCC
>DAOWGJ010000238.1 GCA_030637505.1 Holophagae bacterium | reverse complement strand
CCCCCGGCGGAAAGCAAGAAACTCTTCGAGAAATTCTACCGCTCGGGAGACGAGATGCGACGCATCAGCTCCGGTACCGGACTGGGGCTCTACATCGTTCAGCGCTTGATGCTCCACCAGAAGGGGCGAGTCAAGGCCTACAGTGAGGGGCTCGGGAGGGGTGCGGTCTTCACCACCTTTTGGCCTCCGGCGGCAGAGGTAGATGTATGAGTTCAGGCAGTGCCGAGACCACGCCGACCATCCTGGTTGTTGAGGACGAGCGGAATCTCGCCGAGGGCATTGCTGAAAACCTCCGGTTGGAGGGATACAAGGTGGAGATCAGCGGTGACGGGCGGAGCGCTCTTGAAAGGATCCTCGGCGGCCGGTACAGCCTGGTCATCCTCGACGTCATGCTCCCGAAGATGGACGGGTACACGGTCTGCGAAGAGGTTCGAAAACACGACAAGAAGACGCCGATTCTCTTCCTCACCGCCAAGGGCGGCATCAATGACCGAATTCGAGGCCTGGAGGCCGGGGGCGACGACTACCTTCCGAAACCATTCCATCTCAAGGAGTTGTTGTTGCGTGTGGGAACGATATTGCGGCGGTGGCAGTGGTACACCGAGGATCAGGCTCCGTCGAAGCCGATTATGTTCGGCAACAACGAATTCGATCTTCATACCTTCGAAGGGCGCGCCTGGGATGGAAGGGTCCACACCTTGACCCACAAAGAAGCGATGATTCTCAAGGTCCTCGCTGAGCAGCCGGATCAGGTCGTGCCGAGGGAGGAACTGTTGGATCAGGTGTGGGGATACGATGTCTTTCCTTCAACCAGGTCCGTTGAGCAGTTGATCGTTCGGCTCCGTGAAAAATTTGAGCCCGATCCGGGGCAGCCCCGCCACTTTCACACCGTTCGGGGCGTGGGCTACCGTTTTTCTCCCGAAGGAGAGATATCATGAGTGCAGTCAAGACCTTGCGATTGGGTACGCGGGCGTCCCGTCTTGCCCTGTGGCAGGCAGAGCACGTGACAGGCCTCCTGGCAAAGCTCCCGGGCGCTCCTCGCATCGAAATCTTCACGATTTCCACCGAAGGCGATCGGATCCGCGACATCCCTCTGTCGGAAGTCCGCGGCCAGGCCTTTTTTACCAAGGAGATCGAGCAGGCCCTCCTCGACGGCCGGGTGGATTTTGCCGTGCACAGCATGAAGGACCTTGCGACTCAGATACCGGAAGGTCTGAGCTTGGCAGCGACGCCCGAGCGAGAAGATCCTCGCGACGTCATTATCAGCAGGAACGGCGAAACTCTGGCCGAGCTCCTTCCTGGTGCTCGTGTCGGCACAAGCTCACTGCGACGCAAGGCTTTTTTGGCCCATCTGCGCTCCGATCTCGACCTTGCCGAATTGCGTGGGAACGTGCCGACCCGGCTGGACAAGCTTCAGGCCGGCGAGTACGACGCCATCATCCTGGCCGCGGCCGGCGTCAAGCGGCTGGGCTTCTCGGAGCACATCAGCGCGTTCTTGCCGGTTGAGGATTTTCCGCCCGCGGCGAGCCAGGGCGCACTGGCGCTGCAGATTCGCGAGGGTGATGACGGCGCCGCTACCTGGATCGGACGACTCAACCATCGTCCGACTGGTTTGGCGACAACCGCGGAGCGGTCCTTCCTGCGTCGAGTCGAGGGAGGGTGCCAGGTGCCGGTCGGCACGTTGGCTACCATTGACGGAGATCGCCTGACCCTCGCTGCGAGCATCTGTTCCCTTGATGGGACTCGCTCGGTCACAGGGCAGCGGACGGGCCCTGCCGTGGACGCTGAAACAATCGGCCAGGAGTTGGGCGACCGCCTGCTCTCTGAAGGGGGAGAGGAGATTCTCTCCGAGATCAGGCCGTCGGGGGGCAGGGACGCCTGATGGGTTACGGGGCAGGCTCGCATATCGCACCAGTTTTCGTAGCGAGGACGACGAGGTGTTGTGTCCAGTGGAGTTTTCGACCCGAGGGGGGCGGAGGTTGGGACATCGCGCACCGCCCGAAGGGCGGCCACGCCAACGGCGTGGGGCTCCGAAGGAGCCTGCGTGGGATGGTACGTTCGCTGGCACCGCTTCGCGGCTTGCGTCTCTCCGCCTTTGGCTCCGAGATGAGCACCCCGAGGCGAGAAAACGCCGCTGGGGGCGGTGCATCGGCGGCCGCAGCAGGAGACTGGTGAGATATGCGGGCTAAAATGACCGTGGTCGTCACCCGCAGTGAGGCAGGGGACGGGCCCCTGACCTCGATGTTGGAAGATCGCGGGGCTCGGGTCCTTCGCTGGCCGACCGTTCGTCACGAGCCCCCGATCGACTCGGCGCCCCTGGAGCGACAGTTAGGCCGACTCGAAGAGTTCGACTGGATCGTCTTCAGCTCACCCCGAACCGTCGAGGCTGTGATCCGCCGCCAACCGGTTCTTCCGCCGGCCCTTCGAGTGGCCGCCGTAGGAGCCTCAACGTCTGCGTCTCTCGAGGCTGCGGGCTGGCCGGTGGATCTGGTGCCGGATGCCTTCACTGCGGAAGCTCTGGTCGAGGCCTTCAGGCGCATGCGATGTCCCGAGGCCCGCGTTCTCTTCCCTGCCAGCAATATTGCTCGCAGCACCATCCGTAAAGGCCTCAGGGTCCTGGGCCTCGAGGTGGACCAGGTTGTGGCCTATCGGACGGTGGAGGCCGGACTGGACCGTCAGGCCTGCCTCATGCAGGTTGATCAGTACCACCCCGATGTCGTTACCTTTGCCAGTCCATCCGCGGCCGAAGCCCTCCACCGGGCTTTCGGCGCCGAGCACTTTGACCGGATCCTCGCGGGCGCTCCTGCGATTGCCATTGGGCCGGTGACGGCACACACCCTGGAAGCGCTTGGCTGCCCGCCGGCCGGGATCGCACAAAAACATACCCTGTCCGGTCTGGTCGATGCCGTTGAAACCACCGTCGATCGACTCAAGAACACACCAAGGAGGCCTCACAATGCCGTTCCCAACCCATCGCCCCCGCCGTCTTCGCCGTAACGAGAATTGGCGCCGCATGGTGCGTGAGACCCATCTCCGCACCGATGATTTTGTGTATCCGCTATTTGTGGTTCCCGGCTCCGGCGTCCGGAACCCCGTGCGCAGCATGCCGACCGTCTTCCAGCTTTCGATCGATGAAATCGTGGCCGAGGCTGCTGAGGTCCACCGCTTGGGCATTCCCGCGGTCATTCTGTTCGGCATTCCGGCCCACAAGGATGCTCGGGGTTCAGAGGGCTACGACCCCGAGGGCGTCGTGCCGCAGGCCATTCGTGCCATCAAGGAGGCAGTGCCGGACCTCCTGGTATGGGCGGACGTCTGTCTGTGCGAATACACCGACCACGGTCACTGCGGCTTGCTGACACCCTCGGGTGAGGTCGACAACGACTCGACTCTGCCGTTGCTGGCCCAGGCTTCCCTGGTCTACGCACAGGCAGGCGCCGACGCGGTTGCACCCAGCGACATGATGGATGGCCGGATCAGCGCCGTACGGGAGATCCTCGACGAGAACGATCTCGAGCACGTCGTCGTCGTCTCCTACGCCGCAAAGTACTCCTCGGGCTACTACGGGCCCTTCCGCGACGCTGCCGAGTCGGCGCCGGCATTCGGCGACCGGCGGGCCTACCAGATGGATCCGCCCAACTCGGATGAGGCCATGACCGAGGTGTCCCTCGATCTCGACGAGGGCGCCGACGTCATCATGGTCAAACCGGCCGGGCCCTATCTCGACATCATTCAAAGAGTCCACGACACTTTTACCGTGCCGTTGGCCGCCTACCAGGTCTCCGGCGAGTTCAGTCTGATCAAGGCCGCTGCCGCCAATGACTGGATCGATGAGAAGAGGGTTGCTCTGGAGAGCCTGATCGGAATCAAGCGGGCCGGCGCCGACATCATCATCACCTATTTCGCCAAGGGCGCGGCCCGCTGGCTGGCGGAAGGATGAGACCGAAATCTACGTCGCCGTTCCTGGCGGCCTGCCGCTGCCGTCCGACGAGCCATACCCCGGTGTGGATCATGCGGCAAGCGGGGCGCTACCTGCCTGAGTACCGGAAGGTCAGGGAGGCGGTGGATTTCCTGACGCTGACCAAAACGCCGGAACTGGCCGCTGAAGTCACCCTGCAGCCTATTCGTCGATTCGGCATGGATGCCGCCATCCTCTTTTCAGACATCATGACGCCGCTCGAAGGCATGGGCATAGACCTGGAGTTCAAGCCCGGCCCGGTGATTGCCAATCCGGTACGCAGCGCCGCAGCTGTCGATAAACTCCGTGTGGCCGATCCAGAAGAGTGTGTTCCCTTCGTCCAGGAGACCATCCGCATCCTGCGGCGTGAGCTGACGGTGCCGCTGATCGGATTTGCCGGTGCGCCGTTCACCCTCTTCTGCTATCTCGTCGAGGGCGGCGGGAGCAAGACCTTCGCCCAGGCCAAGGCCTTCTTGATCAGTGAGCCAGAGGCGGCCGGTCAACTTCTGGCCAAACTCGGCGACACCGTTGCGCGGAGCCTCGAGGCCCAGGCTGCGGCCGGGGCCCAGGCCTTGATGGTGTTCGACTCGTGGGCCGGGTTGCTGAGCCCCGCGGACTATCGGCGCCATGCCTTCCCGGTGGTCGACCGAATATTGACGCGCCTTCGCCCACTCAACCTGCCCCTGATCTATTTCCCCAACCAGGGGGCGACCCTGATGGAAGACGTCTCGACCCTTCCGGCGGATGTCGTCGGTGTCGATTGGCGCCTGCCTCTGGGTCGAGCGCGCGAAATTCTCGGCCCGGACAAGGCCGTACAAGGCAATCTCGACCCGGCCGCCCTGTTCGCTCCGCCTGCGGAACTGATCAGGCGTGTCGATCAGGTATTGGATGACGCCGGCGATGCTCCCGGCCACATCTTCAACCT
>DAOWGJ010000200.1 GCA_030637505.1 Holophagae bacterium | reverse complement strand
CGAGGCTATGAGTTTGTCGTACCTTCGGCGCTCGGTCGAGGCTATGAGTTTGTCGTACCTTCGGCGCTCGATCCAGGCTATGAGTCTGTCGTACCTTCGGCGCTCGGTCGAGGCTATGAGTCTGTCGCGCCTTCGGCGCTCGGTCGTTTGCCCACCCTCATGGCCGTTACCAGAAACGAGTCCCCGGGTGTTTTTTGTTGAGTTGAGCCAGTAACGCCGATGTTCCAAATGGTGGGCCAAGGCCCACCCTACTCATAGCACTGTCTGTCGGAAGCGGCCGGGGGTAAACCCCGGCCCTACGGTAGGTATTGTAGGGCCGGGGTTTACCCCCGGCCGCTTCTATCGCCCGACCGGCTGACCGGTCGGCTTCAGTGATTTGGGAAGAGCAGTTGCGCCGTCGAGCAGGGCCTCGAAGAGGGCCTTGGCGGACTTCGCCTCCAGCAGCTGGGTCAGTCGCCCGGGGCTTCTGACAATCCAGGCCATGCGCGACAGCCACCGGACGTGCAGCGTGTCGTTGCGAAGCGCCAGGAGAAAAAAGATCTTGGTTTTGCCCATGTCCGGCGAACCCCAGTCAACGCCGTCGGCGGAGCGTCCCATGGCGATAAACTGTTTCGGGAACATGTCTGCAGCCCTGCGGCGAGCGTGGAGGAAAGCAATGCCTTCCGGAACCGCCGTGGGTATGAGGCGCTCACGAGCCGCCAAGGCGGCTTCGAGCCAGGCGTGCTCCTTGATCAGACCCAGTTTGGTGACATGAGTGACCATGGTGTGAATCACCTCGTTCCGGTCGGTAGCCTCCAGTTTTGGGATGATCTGTTTAACGGTCAAGATTTCGTCAAGTGGGGAATCGATGATCTGGGCCATCGTCGCCCCGGCGGTGGATACCGACTGGGCCGCAAGGGTATCGAGATACTCATCCAGGAGTGCCCGTCGGAAGCGCCACTGTCCGCCGATCTTGACTCCCGGAATTCTCCCTTCGTGGGCCAATCGGACCAGGGTTCGTTCGGCCAGTTTCAAGTATTCTGCGGCTTCTTTTGCAGTCATATATGCTTCCATCGCTTTTCCTCCTTGAGTGACCGGCATGGATCACAATTGGCTGATTACACCCTTTTTTGGCTGATGTCAAGAAAGATCGGTGTTTTTCGGCTGATCGCGTTGGTGGTCTTGCGCCGACTCCGGCGGTATGGTATGTGTGTGCCCGTTGATCGCCCCCCGGTTCAGGGGGGCGAAGTCGAAAAACAGAACCTGCCGCGCTGCGGCGAATATCGCGGTATGAGGCACAACATGAGGAGGAAAGAATGGACGTACAAGCCAAAGTCAAAGACATCATTGTCCAGCAGTTGGGCGTCGACTTGGACAAGGTCACTCTTGAGGCATCGTTCGTCGATGATCTGGGAGCGGATTCCCTGGATGTCGTCGAATTGGTGATGGCCTTCGAAGAAGAGTTCGGTGTTGAAATTCCGGACGAGGCAGCGGAGAAGATTGCTACGGTGAAGAACGCCGTCGACTTTCTCTCCCAGAACGTGGAGAGCTGAGAATGACTCGCCGAGTGGTGGTGACCGGCCTGGGGTTGATCTCACCACTCGGGATTGGGACCGAAGCGACGTGGGAGGGATTGGTGTCCGGCCGCAGTGGGGCCGGCCCCATCACCCTGTTTGACACCGAAGGGTTCTCGGTTCGGATTGCGTGCGAGGTCGACGGATTTGATGTGGCGCCTTGGCTCGAGCCCAAGGAAGCCCGGAAATTCGACCGTTTCGTTCATTTTGCATTGGGCGCTTCCCATATGGCGATAGAGGACAGTGGTCTGGAAATCACCGAGGCCAACGCCGAACGGGTCGGTGTGGTCATCGGCTCCGGGATTGGGGGATTTCCCCTGATCGAGCGGACCCACGAGACCTTGCTCAACCGGGGTCCCCGGCGGGTGTCGCCGTTCTTCATCCCCGGGTCGATCATCAACATGTGTTCAGGGCTTGTCAGCATCCAGACCGGCGCCAAGGGTCCAAACATGGCTACCTGCACGGCGTGTTCGACTTCTGCCCACGCAATCGGAGACGCGACCCTGTACATCAGGCATGGTTACGCCGATGTGATCATCGCCGGTGGGGCCGAAGCGGTCATCTGTCCTTCGCCTCTCGCGGGATTTTCCTCGATGCGGGCTCTTTCGACCCGGAATGACGATCCCGAGCGGGCGTCCCGTCCATGGGACCGGGACCGCGACGGATTTGTCATCGGCGAGGGGGCCGGAGTCGTGATACTCGAAGAGTTTGAACATGCCAAGCGAAGGGGCGCTCCGATTCTCGGAGAAGTCGTGGGCTTTGGCATGACCAGCGACGCCTACCACATATCGGCACCGGCTGAAGACGCCGACGGTGCCATCCGGGTGATGAGGATGGCGCTCAATGAGGCGGGGTTGAATCCTGAGGACGTCGACTACATCAATGCCCACGGCACCTCGACGCCGGCCGGCGATGTCGTTGAAACAACAGCGGTCAAAGAGGTCTTTGGTGGTCATGCCCGGTCGGTGATGGTCTCCTCGACCAAGTCGATGACCGGGCATCTGCTCGGTGGTTCCGGCGGGCTGGAATTCGGCATTTCGGTCCTGGCGATCAATCGGGGCGTCGTGCCGCCGACGATCAACCTGGATCATCCCGACGACGGCGACGACCTGGATCACGTGCCTCACACCGCTCGGGATGCTCGAGTCGAGGTCGCTCTGAGCAACTCCTTCGGATTTGGCGGAACGAATGCGTGCCTGGTTGTCAAGAAGGTATGACCCGGCTTCGCCGGGAGCTGTCAGCTATCAGCTGTCAGCTATCAGCCGGCCATGAGCAAGTGGCTAACGGCTAATTGCTTGTTACAATTCGCGTAGAATTTCTGTAGAAGGAAGTGATTTTTCACAGGAAGCCGTCTCCCGACAGAGATTGCTGGCTGACCCGAGGAGTCTGAGGAATGGCGTTCGAGAAACGAGAGCAGGGCCCCGAGAGGGTTGTCGGTATTGTGGGAGGCATCATTGACCGACTGGGCGCCTTTTTTGCCCATATCGACCTCTACAACTTCGGCCGGTGGGTTCTGCTGGCGGTCGCCATTGGGGTCGTCGCCGGGTTGGGTGCAGCGTTTCTGACCTGGGGGGTCAGTGGCGCATCGAGTCTTCTTATCGGGAAGGTCGTCGGGTTCCAACCGCCGGGCCATGGGATTCATGCCGGCGCCGGCGCGTGGCAGTCGCCCCAACGACCGTGGTTCCTGTTGATTGTCCTGCCCGGTGTTGGGCTTCTTGTTGGATGGCTGGTTCAAACTTTCGCTCCTGAGGCCGAAGGACACGGAACCGACGCGGTCATCAAGGCTTTTCACCAGAACCGCGGAGAGGTGCGACCGCGAGTGGTGCCGATCAAGTTGCTGGCGTCCATGCTGACGATCGGCTCGGGCGGTTCGGCCGGCCAGGAAGGCCCGGTCGCACAGGTCGGCGCCGGGTTCGGTTCGTACCTTGCGGACGTGTTGAAGCTCCGGGTCCGCGACCGGAGAACGCTGGTCATCACCGGAATGGCGGCCGGCATCGGCGGTATGTTCCGAGCGCCGCTCGGGGGCGCACTCTTCGCTATCGAGGCGCTGTATTCTGAGAATGACTACGAATCCGAGGCGTTGATTCCGGCGCTGATGGCGTCGATCGTGTCTTACGTGGTCGTTGCCTCCTTGACCGGGTGGTCGTCGGTTTTCACCGCCCACGTCGATCCATTCTCCAGGCCGCAGGAGCTGATTTCCTATTTTGTCTTGGGTGTGGTTCTGTCGGTCATCGGTGTCATCTGGGTCAAGGTCTTCTACGGGATGCGGGATGGATTTTTTGCCCGTCTCAACGTCCCGGCGCCGGTCAAACCTGCGATAGGCGGTCTGCTGCTCGCCTGCCTGGCCCTCAATCTGCCTCAAGTGCTTGGCGGTGGTTACGGTTGGCTGCAGATGGCGATGGGGCCCGGCCTTCCCCTGGCGATCCTTCTGGCGTTGATTCCGGCCAAGATTTTGGCGACCAGCTTCACGATCTCCTCGGGAGGATCCGGAGGCGTATTCGCACCCTCCCTGGTGATCGGTGGCTTGACCGGTGCGGTCTTCGCCGAGGTGTTGGCCCGATTCATTCCGTCGATGGCGCCTTCGGCGAGCGCCTGCATCCTGGTCGGTATGGGTGGTTTCTTCGCAGGCGTGGCAAAGGCGCCGATCGCCTCGCTGATCATGGTGGCAGAGATGAGCGGTTCCTACAGCCTTCTGGTGCCGATGATGCTGGTTTCCTCGATCACCTTCGTGCTGACTCGAGGGGTCAACATCTACGAGGCCCAGGTCCCGGGACGGGTAGATTCCGCGGCGCACCTCGGAGACTTTCAGATAGACATCCTCGAACGTCTGTCGGTCAGGGACCTGATTGATGAAAGGCAGGACGTGATGACCCTGTCGCCCGGGATGCCGTTCCGCGAGGTGATGGACGTGGTCTTCGCGGGGACACAGGATCACTACCCCGTGGTCGATTCCGAGGGCGCCGTCCACGGTCTCTTGAGCGTCAACGACGTTCGGCGAGTGATGGCGACGCCCGAGGTTTGGGATCTCCTGGTGGCCGGCGACATCGAGGTCGATACCCCCAACGTCGGGTTCATCAGGCCGGACGAAGACCTGCACACCGTCATGCGTCGCTTCACGGCTTTGAGACTTGAGGTCCTTCCCGTCGTCTCCGATACGCCCCCTGCGCCGATCATCGGCCTCCTCCGATATCAGGATGTGATGGAGGCCTACGATGCTGAGATCCACCGCCTTCGGGGGGAAGAGTAGGGCGGAGCTGTCAGCCGTCAGCTATTAGCTCTCAGCTTTCAGTAGGGACGACGGTGACCGAACAGCCAACGCCGTCGCCCAAACCCGGGAGCGCCCAAAACGCCGAAACGGGACGTGCCGGGCATGGCATTCTTCACCTGGCAGTTCCCTCCCACCAATGAAGGCTTTGCGAAGAATGCCTTGCCGGGCAATCCACGGCGACATCCTCGGTGATCGAGAGTTGGCTGAAGCCGTAGGCCGCCGAGGTCCTTTCCTCAAGAGGCGGTTCTTCTCCCAATGCGACCAATGCTGCCTCTTGAGGAAATGCACCGAGCGGGGGCGATCGGCGCCCCAGGGGTTGGCAGTGACCTCAAAGCGTCCCCGAAGGCCGGGTTTGGGGGCTACTTCTCAAGTCTGAAAATGGTTGTCTCCCCGAACCGGGCGACCGGGCTGCAGTGGTCCTCGAGCAGATCTTCGAAGACCGTTCGGCGTGCGTCGGGCCAGGCGTAGAGACCGTCCTTGTGGTCGGCGATCCACTCCGTTTGGTCCAGGACGATGTGGGTTGCCCCGAGGATCTTGAGTTTTTTCCGGAGGTCTGCCGGTGTTCGTTCCGATCCGGTCAAGACCTCGGCGATGGGGATGTCTGAAAAGGCACTGAACCAGACGGGCTTGGCGGCGTAATAGGGGTGTTTGAAGCCGACCAGGACCGCTCCCCTCACTTCGTCGTGGGTGTTGATCCAGTCCAGGGCGTCAAAGCCGGCGACTTCTCTGGAGAGAAAGGTCGTGGTTTTCTCGAGACCGAAGAAGTACTTCATCGGCTCGGTCAGGATCCAGCTGCTGATGACGGTGACCGAAAGTGAAGTCAGGGCTGCCGCCGATACTGCGAGTAATGCGGCTCGTTTTCGTCCGGTCATGGAGAACAGTGTTCGTTCGATCTCCGGCGCGGCCAGAACCAGGATGACCGCAAACAGGCTGAGCAGGGAACGGGTCTCGGTACGGAAGAGGT
>DAOWGJ010000215.1 GCA_030637505.1 Holophagae bacterium | reverse complement strand
TGGCCGCCCACGCCGGCCGCTTCGCGGCCCCACGCCTTCGCCTTGACCGCCCTGCAGGCGGTGCGCGATGTCCCACCTCCGTGTTGTTCATGCACCCCCAAAAGCTGGTGGAGACAAATGTTGTCAGGGGTCGCGCAGCGACCGGCCCATGGCCGGCTTGCCCTTGACCACGGTTGGCCCACCAGCTATACGCCTCACCCAAATGAACAACACGGAGGAAATCATGGATGCGGCCCGGATAGACTCAACGCCGACCCTGGCGTCACGGGCTGCTGACCCTGTCGCTGAGGCCGAACCTGTTCCTGCACCTGTTTGCTGACGCTGTCGCGGGCCCTGTCCCTGTTCTCCATCCCCGGCCTTCGGGGGCGCATGAAGATCACCGTAAGTGCAACGACTACCGATCGCCCCCGCTCGATCATTTCCCGGAGGGGCGACATTTCAGAATTCGGGAGACAACCGCCCCTCCGGAAAATGACCTCGGCGGCCTACGGCGTCAGCCGAGACTCAATTGCTGAAGATGTCTCCGTGGGTTGCCCGGTGTCGGCGTTCTTCGCGACGGCGGAATAGTCGGGAGTTCTGCCCGATGAAGAAAGCCGCACCCGGCACGCCCCGCCCGAGGTGTTGGGCGCTCTCGGGTTTGTATGTCGGCGTTGGCTGTTCGGACGCGGTCGCTGCCCACTGCCGTTGGACCACCAAGAGCCCCAACAACAACAAAAGCCCCGGAAGCTCCGGGGCTCAATCGCCACAAGGGCGCCATTGATGGTGACCCCAACGGGATTCGAACCCGTGTTGCCGGCGTGAAAGGCCGGTGTCCTGACCGGACTAGACGATAGGGTCATTCGTGTTCTGCGGCCAATATTGGCCGACGGCCGGGAATCTTACCTCAAATCCCCGCTCGAGGGAAGTGTCTGAAGGCAAAAAGTGGTGAGCCGTGCTGGATTTGAACCAGCGACCTGCGGATTAAAAGTCCGATGCTCTACCAACTGAGCTAACGGCCCACACCGGTCGCTAAAAATACCCAAAAAGTGGCTGACGGTCAAGCGCCTGACAGAATTTTCGCGATCCTGCGGGCCATCGCCGACGAGCCCCGAGCCATGGTCTCGTCACGACGGGGCCCCGTTGACACCAAGGCCACCGGAACTCCGACCTGGTCCTCGAGAAAATCGAGGTAGGCGCGGGCGCCCTCTGGTAGGGTCTCTTCGCTGACCATACCCTCTGTCGCCCCGTCCCACCCGGGAATATCGACATAGCGCGGCGTGATCTCAGCCAACAGTTCGGCGTCGGCCGGCACGGTCTCTACCAGCTCTCCACCAGGCCCTTCGTAGGCCACACAGACCTTGAGTGTCTTCAGACCGTCGAGCACGTCGATCTTGGTCAATGCCAGTGCATCGATGCCGGCAGTTTGGATCGCGTGACGTGCAGCGACCACATCGAACCAACCGCACCGCCTTGGCCGTCCGGTGGTCGTGCCGTACTCGGCGCCACGGTCCCGGAGGCCGTCACCGTCCGGCCCGAAGTCCTCGGTCGGGAAGGGCCCACTCCCCACCCTTGTGGCATAGGCCTTCATGACACCGAGAACCGGCCCGAGGTACCCGGGGCCGACGCCACAGCTGGCGGCGGCAAAGCCCGGCAGGCAGGACGACGAGGTAACGAAAGGGTAAGTCCCCCAATTGATGTCCAGCAAAACGCCCTGTGCTCCTTCGAATAAGATCGGGTCGCCGCCGTCAACATGGCGTCGGATCTCAGGGCCGACCTCTCGAAGAAGCGGCGCCAGCCTTTTCGCGGCGGCCATGACCTCAGCCAGTGCCTCATCAACGTCAACCTCTTCGGCACCAAAGAGAGCAACCAACTCTGCGTTGTGCCGCAACATCAAGTCCCGGGCCGCATCTCTGAGCTTGGCGGGCGTGGCCAGCATCCAGGTCCGAAGACAGCGCCTCTGCGCGATGTCCTGGTAGGCGGGCCCGATGCCGCGCCCGGTTGTGCCGATCTTGCCTTCGCCCCGACGGTCCTCGCGAGCCAAATCCAGGGCTCTGTGGGTCGGCAGTATGATCGCGGCCCGCGGTGACAGGCAGAGTCGCCCCTCGACCTCGATGCCCTCGTCACTCAGTCGGTCGATTTCGGTCAGTAGTGCGGTCGGATCGATGACCAATCCAGCGCCCATGTAGCAACGGGTTTGTGGATGAATGATCCCCGAGGGCACAAGGTGCAGCGCAAACTTCCGCTCCCCGACTCGGACGGTGTGGCCTGCATTGTGGCCACCGTTGTAGCGTACAACCGCCAAAAACGACCCGGATAAGAGGTCCACGACCTTACCCTTGCCCTCGTCGCCCCATTGGCCTCCAATGACCATCATCGATTTCTGATCGCCCACACCTACCTCCGGCTCTCTGTACCTGTCTCCAGCAATGGATCATACCTAAACTGAGTGATTCTGGCGGATGAGATGTGCAAAATCCTTGAGGTTCTGGTGCTTGAAAAAATCGCAGGCATACCCGAAGGTCTGTTGAGGCTTTTTGAAAGTAGGAACCGACGCCAGCCAAAATGGCTGCCACGGTTGAACCGTGGGGGAGCGAAGCGACCAGCGTTGGCACACCAGTGCTCAAGGATTTAGTACAGATCGCCGTCGAGAATCGCTCAATTTAGGTATAAAAAGAAAAGCGGCCCGCAGATGCGGGCCGCCGGAATACTCAGCTCAATTCGGGTTCTTGCCGGTGTTTGTCGATCGTTTTCGGCTCCAGCTCCGCCGCCCTACGACACCATGGCGGGTTCCGCGGCTGTTCCGAAAAACTCACTGATATCGATCTCAGCGTCACGGAGTTTTTCGGGCGCCGCCGTCAGGTAGTTGTACCTCTTGCCATAACTCAAAAGGGCTCTTTCCAGCATTCGACGCCCACGGTACAGGCGGGACATGACGGTCCCAACCGGAACTTCGAGAATCCCCGCGATTTCTTTGTAGGCGAATCCTTCGAGATCGGCCAGCAAAACCACCATCTTATAGTCGTAGGGAAGCGCTGCCAGGGTCTCCCGAACCTCATGGTCGACTTCGTCGAAGAGGAAGCCCTCTTCGGGATTGGCGTTGGTCACCGAGGCGTTCTCCATCAGGGTCTCTTCGAGGCCCTCGCGAACATCGTCAAAATCCACCTTGGTCGGCTGGAGCTTGCGCTTCCGGTAGTTGTTGATGAATGTGTTTTTCATGATCTTGAACAACCAGGCCTTGAGGTTGGTGCCCTCGGCAAACCGTCCGTAGTACTTGAAAGCCTTGAAAAAGGTCTCTTGAATCAGATCTTCCGCATCTTCAGCCGAACGAGTCATCCGCAAGGCGCTCTTGTAAAGCTGGTCCCTGAAGGGCAGCTCTCCCGTGCTGAAATCCCACTGCGTCGGTTCGGTCTTAGTTGTCATGCCAATCTCCAATACCCGGAGATGCTACAAAAATGAAACGTAAATGTCAAGAAGTATTTTGAAAATGGAATCAGAAGAGAGGATTCATTTTTGAAACACTTGCCGGAGACCTCAAGTACTGAAGCAATTTGCCTCACGCTGATACAGGGAGTCGTGGGGACCTCTGTCTCTACCTGAGACCCGGCGGGCCACCCCCTATTGGCGAGAAAAAACCCCGGGCGAACCCGGGGTGTTGACGAAGGGTGTTGTTTCAGCGGCGGCGTTTTCTGCGACGTCGTGCCACCATCAAATTATTCATGCCCAACGCGACCGGTGACGCAACAAAGATCGAAGAGTAGGTTCCGACGACGATGCCGATCAACAGGACGAAAGCGAAGGTGTTGATAACGTCCCCACCGAAAAGGTAGAGGGTCAGGACGACCATCAGGGTCGTTCCCGAGGTGATGATCGTCCTGGAGAGGGTCTGGTTGATGGAATCGTTCATCAGTTTTTCCAGATCTTCTCCACGGCGGAGTTTGAGATTCTCCCGAACCCGGTCGAAGACGACGACGGTGTCGTTGACCGAGTACCCGACCAGAGTCAACAGAGCGGCAATCGTCGGCAGGTTGATCTCTCGATGAAAAAGCGCCAACGCGGACAGGGTGATCAATACATCGTGGAAGAGGGCCGCGACCGCCCCAATTCCGTAGGGCAGCTGAAACCGGAGCCAGATATAGCCCAACATGCCCAGCAATGAGAACAGCATCGCCAACTGTGCCTTGTTCTTGAGGTCAGCACCGACGGTCGGCCCGACGTTTTCGGCCCCGAGCAGAGCAAACTCGCCGGCGCCGGCGATGGTCTTGATGTGGGCCAGGACCTCAGGGCTGAGGCCCTCAACCTGGTCGAGGGCATCGACCGATGCGAACATCCCCTGGAGCTTTCGGTATTCGAGGACGGCCCGTGCCTGGGTTTGATAATGCTCTCGACGGCTCTCGAAATCACCCAGGACGCCCTCGGGATCGGCCTCCGCAAGACGATTGCCCAACTCCCTGGCACCCTGTGTGTTGAGGTCAAACCGCCCGCTGAGCCCGGAATCGTACTCCTGGTGGAGGGCGTCGAGAATCGGCTTGGTAAAGTCGCCTTCGACATCCCCGGGGTTCTCGATGCGAATCAGAATCTCGTGCTTTTCGACCTCGTCGAACCGCTGAATCTCCGGCGTTGCCGCCGAAATGGTCGACATGGCCTTGCGGATTCGATCGAGGTCCGGCTCATCCTGAAACTTGACCGTCACCTGGGTTCCGCCGATAAAGTCGATGCCCAGGTTGAGTCCGGGCCCAAGGAACATATATGCCACTCCCGACAGGATGACGGCCATGGAGAATCCCAGAGCCATCTTCCTGTAGGAGAGAAACGAAATGTTGGTATCACCAATGATGCGCATGGTTGCCTCGCTCACACACTCAGGGTCTGGACGCGGTCTCGCCCGCGCATCAGGATCATGTATAACGTTCTCGACATGAAGACCGCCGTGAACATGCTGGCCAGAATTCCAATGGACAAAGTCACCGCAAAGCCCTTGATCGGACCGGTCCCGAACTGAAAGAGGAAGAGCGCCGCAATCAAGGTCGTCATATTGGCGTCGAGGATGGTTCCGAAGGCTCGTCCGAATCCGGTGTCGATGGCCGCGCGAACGGTCTTGCCCACCTTGAGCTCCTCACGAATCCTTTCGAAAATCAGCACGTTGGCGTCAACGGCCATGCCGATGGTCAAGACGACGCCGGCGATGCCGGGAAGGGTCAAGGTGGCTCCGAAATAGGCCATCGCACCCATCAACAGCAACAGGTTGAGAATCAGGGCCAAAACGGCGTTGATGCCGCTCAGCTTGTAGTAGATCACCATGAACAGCATGACCAGGATAAGTCCGGCTACGATTGCCCGGAGTCCCCGGACCACCGAATCATGTCCCAACGACGGACCGACCGTGCGCTCTTCCAAATAGATCAGCCTTGCCGGCAGTGCGCCTGCCCGAAGAACCAGGGCAAGGTCTTCGGCTTCTTCGATCGAGTAGTTGCCCTCGATGACGCCGGAATCCGTGATGCGGGCCCGGATGACAGGAGCCGACATGACTCGGTCGTCCAGGACAATCGCCATCGGCGTGCCGATGTGACTCTCGGTGTAGGCGCCGAACTTGTCGGCTGCGGACGGTTGCAGGTCAAAACGCACATTGGCCTGACCGTATTCGTCCTGGCTTCGGCGTGCGGTTCGCAGCTCACGCCCCGTGACAATCGCGACCTTTTTCACCAAGTAGAAATCCCGTCCAACGACGTTTCCCTCGAAATCGGATCGACTACCGGGA